>CAJXKU010000016.1 GCA_913055945.1 uncultured Lentisphaerota bacterium
AACTGCGTTCAGCGTCTCGTCAACATCCAGGATGTACTTGTCCCGCTGGACGCAGTCCCTCGTATGAGACTCGGTACCGCGACTGCATGAAGCCAAACCATACTAAAGTATGAACTCTGACCAGTCGAAACCGCGCGATCGACTTGTAAGAATTCATGCCTGAACATGTCCGCTGTGTCAAACCGGTCAATATTGCCCGTATTCACGGACATGAGGCCGCCCATTCATATCCACGAGTCCTGGGTGGCAAATTCTGCACGGGCGGTTAAGGTTATTTTTTATGAGTACATGTTCAGCCGTACTGACTGCTGCCGGCGTTAACAGTACTGGGCGTAACCGGCGTTACAGACCAAGGTTATAAAGGAACAAATGATATGCAGGCTTCACGGACCATGCTCGTTGAACCACATTCTCTTTCTTCAGCAAGGCGTCGACATGCGGATCAGAATCGCAAACCATCACCTGCTCGCAAAGCACTGGTTGTTCCGTCGTCGGCTTCAATGACATTTGTGTACCGTGTATCGATCGCTTTGTTCATGTGTTTGCTGCCGGCCACCCATCTTCAAGGAGATGAGGAGAATTCCCCCGTATCACTAACCATAGTTTCAAGCGGTAAAGACTATACCAACGCTGAACAATCAGCCCTCGCCGTGCAGGACCTGGTGATTTCTCCCGGGGATCCGGACACAAATCTGAACGGGCCAAGGTTGCTATCGTTGGGAGGCGAGCTTCAGCATCGGATGCATTACGGACGCATCCTGCTGCGGTTCGACCTGACGTCGATCCGGGAACGCCTCAAAAAAGTAACTTCGGCAAGAATTATTCTTACCCCCAGTTGGGCCCGGATGTCTCCCTCTCTCCGAATCTTTCCCGTTACAGAAGCCGACAAAGACTGGTCACCGTTCGAAGCCACCTGGAAAGAAAAAACTGACAAAACCCCCTGGACAGGCGGAGATGGCGGCGGTGAGCCGGGAGACGGCACATACCGCAAAACCCCCGTCGCTACAGCAGAGCCGGATAAGGACGGACGCGCCGTCAGTTGTGATATTCCCCCTTCATTGGTCAACGAATGGATGTCAATCTCAGGTAGGAATCCGGGGCTGCTCCTTCAAATGAACCAACAGCAGGGCGGCGTAGGTATTTATGCCGCCGAAGCCGGGAAAAAGGGCCCCCGTTTAGAGGTCAAAGGATTACCGACAGACGCAGAGCAATAATCCGAGCTGAACTCGCCTCGCTTGCAATCTGCGGAAATTCCGGGACGTTATCTTTTCTTTCTTTTTCGGAACTCGGTGGGGCAATAACCGGTGTGCCGAGCAAATATGCGGGAAAAATACTTGGGGTCGGTATAACCTGACGCATAGCCAACCTCCGCAACGGGCAACTCACTGGTCTCCAGCAACAGTTTGGCGTGTTGCAGTCTGAATCCGATAAGCATTTCCGCTGGACTTTTGCCGAACGTCTGCCGGAAATGCAGGAATAATGTGGAACGGGAAACACCCGACATCTTCGCGTATTCGTCCACATTCATGCCGGAGTCAAAATGCTGCGCCATGGCGTCCCGAACCTTATAAGCAACGGAAGGGCGTGGTTCAGCGGGTGTGCGTACCGGATTACAGGCGCCGGCCAACTCATAAAGCAGACCTACCGCCCGTTGTTCCGCTCCTGCGGGATACGCAGTGGCTAAATACTGCAACTCTTCGAAGATTCTGCGCGCCTCCGTAATATCTGCACACGCTGCCAAAGGGGCTTCGGGTGTCATCCCCAGGAGTTCCAGATATTCACGGGCTAACGGCCCTCGAACCCGAACCCAATCTATCCGCGCGTTCGCGCGCTCCTGCGGCTGTTCAGCGCGGAAATGATGCGGTACGGACGGCCACAGGGAGAATAACTCTCCCGGCTCGACAACGGCATCAATTCCATTCTCTGTCTGAAATTTTATCCGTCCCGCGTAAACAAGATGTGCGCAGAAAAAGTCCGGGTCAGGGTGAGCGGCCGAACGTCGACAGTCGCGACGCCCCACCGATTCGAGCCATATCGGGGCCCATGCCCCCGGGCATGCACTGGGCCATTGCAGGAAATATGATTGGAAATCTGCCATTAAACAATTGTCCACTCTTTCAAACAGAATTGCAATTGCGACTTGCCTATTGAAACTATACAATATGACCAAAGCTTCAACAATTACAATAAACATGGAGCGGAACAGTTATGTCCACCTCCTCGCTGACACAATCTACCCAGGAAAAATTACACGTACCTCCCGAGATAGCACAACTGCGGGAACGGATCTATGCGTACGAAGATGAAACGCAGCCATGGCGGCGCGGGGTTATTGCGACACAGGTTTGGCAGGAACTTGAACATGAACCGTTGGTGTTGAAAAAAGCCGAAGTTATTGCCCGCTGTTTCGAGCAGATTAAGCCGGCGCTTTTACCGGAAGACCGATTCGCCGGATTCGTCTTCAGGCGGTTACAAGTGCACAACGGGGTAAGCTCCGAGGACGCCTGGCGGCGTCAGATAAAACATCCGGAGATATTTGGATATAATCCGAATTGGCCCATACCGGAAGAAATTCATAACATATTCACATACTGGCGTGACCACCCGCCCAAACAACCGCACAACCCCTACCGGGAAAAACATAAATGGCTCACCCGCTATGGCATCGCCAATCCCAACGCATGGATAGGAGGGCACACCCTGCCCGATCACAACATCTTACTGGAAGCCGGCATCCCCGGGATGATCAAACACATTAACGAACGACTTGCTCAGCCGACGGACGACTGCCAGCATGCACAGCTCAGAGCCATGAAACGGATCCTCGAAGCAATGCGCACGCATTGCCGGATTTGTGTGCAGGAAGCAAATACAGTAGCCATCGCAGAAAAACGTGGACACTTACAAACGGTGGCGGAGAATTGCGCCCAACTCGCCGACGGTCCCCCTCAGACATTGGCTCAGTCGTTACAACTGCTGTTTTTCAGCAACTGCGCTGACATACTGGATACGGACGGAGACGCCACTTCTTTCGGACGCATTGACCAATTGCTGCAACCTTTTTATGAAAACGAGTTGAAGGATGGCACCATCACGCCGCAACGCGCCTTCGAACTGATCTGCTTCTTTCTCGCCAAAAACTGGCGTCGCCAAACCAGCAATAACATGTGCGTGGGCGGTATACGCCCAGACGGTTCGGATGGCACGAATGACTTGTCCATTCTCTTTCTCAAAGCACTCCCCGAGACAAACATAAGCTGCGATCTGAGTGCCCGCGTCCACGGCAACGCACCCGAATCGTATTGGGAGAGCGCGGCATCCGCTATGAGCGCCGGTCTCGGCCGGGGCGGTATCTACAACGACGATGTGACTATACCGGCTTTAGAACGAAAAGAAATCGCCTCCGCGGATGCGCGAGATTACGCCCCCCTCGGGTGCGTGGAAGTCATGATTCCGGGCCGGACCAGCTTCCGCACCATGTGCTTCAGTTTAAATCCGCTCAAAGTCCTTGAACTCGTCATCAATCACGGCACATGTCAAGTCACCGGCGAAACAGTCTGGCCGGACATACCGGATGGGTTTAGCTCTTTCGAGGAACTGCACGCCGAGTATCGCCGCCGGATGCAGGAAGTCGTGGACGCCGGTATAGAAATCCTGCACGAAGACGAACGCACAGAGGTGCAGCACAGTCCTCGACCTTGGCTTTCTCTGCTCTCGCACGGCGGCATTGCGGACGCACTCGACCTAAGCGCTGGCCAACCGAAGTATAACCCTGTGGCCGTATCAATCATTGGATTGGCGGATGTGGTCAACGCCCTGTATGCGCTCCAGCGGCTTGTCTTTCACGAGCAGCGTCTGCGTATGGAGCAACTGCGCACTATCCTCAATCACGACTGGGCGGGACAGCCGACACTCAGACAGGAAGTATTGAATCGTTTCCCTCGGTACGGCCAGGGAGATCCCCGGATCGGCGCCCTCGCCGCCCGGGAGGCCTCCGGATTTGCGGAATGTTTCGAGGGATACAGGACTTTTTACGGAGACCGCTTCTGGCCATTGATTTTCGGTGTCACCGCTGAAATGGCCGATTGCCACGAACCCCGGACAGGTGCTTCTCCGGCGGGAAAGCTCAAAGGGGAAACTTTGGCGCACTCACTGCAACCCTCGCCGCAAGGCTCCCGAGGATGTTTGTCCGATATTCTCGAAGACAACTGCGCGGTAGATTTCTCCGAATTTCCGGGTGGAATCAGCAACGTGCAGGAATGTGATCGACGTTTTATCACAGGTGCTTACGGCTTGAACCGCCTTGTCGACCTCCTGAAGGGGTATTGTGGTAAAGGTGGCATGGAACTGTCCGTGAACTTTCTTTCGGCTGATGAACTCCGAAGAGCTCAACAAAGGCCTGAAGAATATCCGAATCTGATGGTGCGCCTTTTTGGTCTTAGCGCATATTTTGTCTCGCTGGACAAAAATTTACAGGAAAAAGTTATAACTAGAGCTTTAAACATGGAAAACAAAGTGTAATATGATACCGAATGATCCTGCGCTCTCTCCTGCTACTGCGTGTGCCGTTTCCGCCGAAGCGGACGCCGGCCGTATCTTTGATATACAACGCATGTCTATCCACGATGGTCCCGGTACGCGTACAAGCGTCTTTTTCAAGGGCTGTCCGCTGCACTGTACCTGGTGTCAGAATCCCGAAGGAATCTCAAGTTACCCGGATCTGCTGGTTGATAAAAACCGGTGTATCGGGTGCGGGCAGTGCACGACTGTGTGTCCGGTGATCTCGACAGACGATGAGAGCGGCACCGCGCAACAATGCGTTATCTGCGGGCGATGCGCGGACGTCTGTCCAGCAGGGGCAAGGTATCTGGCCGGACAAAGAATGTCAGTCTCGGAAATCGTCCAGGCAGTTCAACGCGATCAGGCATTTTACGGCACACAGGGCGGTGCAACGTTCGGCGGAGGTGAGCCGCTTTGGCAATGGCCTTTCCTCAGAGATTGTTTAGACCGACTGGGCGAACTGGGCATCCATACGGCCCTGGACACCTGTGCCTATACCGAAGAATCCGTTATCGCCGAAGTTGCTCCCAGGGTTAACCTGATCATGGCAGATCTTAAAATCGTTGACAGAGACAAACACGCCCGTTGGACCGGTGTCTCCAACGATCCCATCCTGAAAGCGATACGTTTCTGGAACCGGAATTGTCCGGATAAACTGTGGATCAGCCTTCCCCTCGTTCCCGGCATCCATTGGGCCGAAGAGCTTTTAGAAGTAAGAGCGTTTCTGCTCAGCCTGGAAAATCCCGTAAAGATCCGGCTTGTCCCTTACCACAGCGTGGGCAGTATTAAGTACGAGCAACTGGGCAGGCAACCCCCCGACTTTGATTCGGATGCGGTGGATTACATTTTTGAACAAGCCCGGAATGCATTGAATGACGAAAGGATAGAATTTCTCCCTGAGCCGTAATTAGCATTGTTTTTATTACGGAATCAAAAAGAAGTGACATGAAAAACGTGCAAACATGAGGACAAGAACTACTGTATCATAACAGTCCAGGCGCTTTTCCGCTCAATGCCGGAAATGTGGAGCATTGGTCCATGAATCGACAAAATGCTCTCCCCGTGCAAACGGCAAGCGGCAATTACAGGAAGACACCAAAAAGGAGGACTACATCATGGCAGTAGCCGTAGACACCAGGAAGGACTGTGCGCTGACAAACAGACATTCTCACCGACAAAACCGGCAGCTGCAATTTTTCCACAACCTTAAAACAGCGCTGGCCACCTTCGCGGCGGTGTGCACTATACTCGTGTTCGGCGGCGCTATGCCGGAAGCGGAAGCAGCGTCTGAAGATTCACTCATTTTTGTGGGCTCGCCGTATCTGCGGAAGACATTGATGAAACCTCTGATCGATGAGTATCAGAAAGCGAATCCTGAGATCGAAATCAAAATGCAACTTGACGGCGGGTGGAATGACTGGTTCAGCAGTGCCAATCGCGTTGTCGCGAAAGGGAAAGCAGATCTTATGATGACATCCCGCCTGGACTGGACATGGCGCGCCCAGGAAAGCGACAAGGAAAATATGCAATACGTTGCGGTCGCACAGGAACCGGTAGACCGCGCAGGCAAAGAAGTGGGCAGCGTCGAGTATGGTCTGGCCATACAGGACCCGGCGGGCGACCAGGCTCAGAAATTTATCGACTTCATTCAATCAACGAACGCAGAAGACGTCTTAAGCAAAATGGACAACTTTGTTCCCCCGGACGTCGAAATTCAAACACCCGAACTGCCCGCGCATTGGCGGGAAAAGCCCTGGAAGTCCCCGCACAAGCCGAAGATGGTACACGGGGTGGATGTGCATCGGAACCACTTCCGGACGGCAACGATAGCCGAATTGCAGAAAATAAAACTGAAGGGCTACAACAGCGTAATGTTGGGCGGTCACTCCGATGCCGTCTGCCGCTGGGCTGACCGGAACGGCCTTATGCTTTCCGGCCTCCCCCAGGTTTCCGAAAAAGAACGTCAGAACCGTTCGAAGTTGGCGGCCGCCGCCCTGAAAACGCGCGAACATCCCTCCTTGTGGAATGTATATCTCCGCAACGAAGACCGCGTAGGAAAACGGCTGAATTGGCTGGTGAAACTTGCAAACGACGAAACCCCCAAGCACGGCAATGAAAAAAGCTGGTCGAAATGGCGCACAATCCTGAAAAACTTCCCGGAATACTTGAAAGAAAAACATGGCAGCCTGGAAGTGCTGAACCGCCGCTGGAACACCTCCTATGACAAATGGGAAGATATTGACTTTCCCAATCTTAAGCTGGACAAAATAAAGAAGATAGCACCTGTCCGCAACAAGCAATTTTTATTAGCTATGCGCCTCAAGATGCCTTACCGGTATTACTACATGGCGAATGAGCCGGCTCTGCTTGATGCGTACCGGTATACCCGGCAGGAATGGGCAAAGAAATACGAAAAGATGGTTGCAGAAATTAAACCGAATTGCCGTGAGGACTTTCTCTACTCCACGAAAACGGGGGATGATCCGTACGCACAGCGTGCTGTCAAATCATTTAACGCTGCAAGCTGGGACCATACGGTCTGTAAGTTCCCCCCGCATCCAGTGCAGACATTGGTAGACACGGTGCAGACGGCCCTTGATCGGCCGCTGTGGAATAGTGAAGCGCACCTTTACAACACGAACCACGATTACCGTGCCACACCGCAAAGGGTTCGCTATGTACTGTTGCGCAATTTCATTTGCGGTGAGTTTCAGAACACCACTTACGATCGCTCGGGGCACATGGGGGAAAGCGTCGAAAAAATCCATAAAGAGGCCATCGCCACGCGAAACTTCATACGCAAACATGAAGACGTATTCCGAAGCTTCATGGAAGCAAGGTCTGAGGCAGGTATCACAGTCCTTGCCACCGAAGGTAATCGTGCCTGGAACACGCTCCCTGACACGCCTGAAAGACCTGACCTCGGCGGAACCGTAGAGGGGTACGCTCACGCATCCGCTCTCGGCAAACACTGGAAATACGTACTTAACAGGGACGTATCGGCAGAACATGTAAAAGATGCCCTGATCATCGACGCCCCTTGGTTAATGGCAAAGACGCTTAAGCGGATCGTGCAGCTACCCCGGGATCGTAAAATTATAGTTGTCGGCGATGTTCCAGTCACCAACGAATACAACGAACAGCTGCCTGCCGATCTTGTAAAACAGTTCAGGAAACGGATGACCAGAATCGACACGTGGGGTAGCCTTGATCAGGTCATTTCGCCCGCTGAAGGGTTGCCGCAGGCCTACCAGAAGGTTGTTGATGCCAAATTCTGGTACTGGACCCCGTGGATGGGGCAGTACCAGTACACGATCCCCGTACCGGCCCTCGAAGTGCGACGCGTACAGATGGAAGACAAAACCTACGTTACCGTTATAAACCATTCCGAAAAAGGCCCTGTGGAGGCGCCGATCCCCTGGGCAGGAGACCACGAGGTAAGGGTATTGACGAACAAGGAAAAACAGAGCCCGCTCGACCAAACGCAGTATAAGTTCCGCCCAGAATCCGTGGTCATTTTTAAGCTTATCCCTCGAGAGTGAACTCAGGCGAGTTACGCCAAAACATAACTGCAGAATAGGCGAAGTTTCACGTCCGTGAAGAGGAACACAGCAGATAACATCCGCACAGCAAAGAAGACCTTTCAGGAACCAGGAATGGAACACTCTTCAACGGTTATAGGCGTATTGCTACCCCAGCATTATGCGGACGCGAGTCTGGACGACGAAAGTCGACGCATGCTGTCCGAACTGGGCCATGTGATCTACAACCCTAATGCAACCGCCCCCATGGACGAACCGTTGCGCACGGAAGTGTTGCACCAAGCTACGGCCGTCCTCACAGGCTGGGGAAACAGCCTGACAGATGAAGATTTGGACATTGCGCCTAATCTCCGTGCTGTTGCGCATGCGATGGGGACGCCCCACCCTGTCGAAGCGGCCAAGCGTAGAGGATTGGCGGTTTTTAATACCCCCGAGGCGTACGTTCCTGCAGTGGCCGAACATGCCGTTGGGCTTATGCTGGCTTCTCTTCGCCGCATAGCCGAAGTGGATCGTGCCCTTCACTCTTCTGCGGCAGGTGGACCAGTCTATTGGGGTACGGCAAATGTCACTGACCCGGATGCACCGCCTACCTTAGAGCTGAAAGGGCGTACGGTGGGACTTCTCGGATTCGGGCGCATCGCCCAGCGGCTGACCGAGATGCTGCAAGCGTTCCGGACGAAAGTACTGGTTTACGACCCTTACGTCGAAACTGAACAAGTACAGGCTTTCGGTGCACAGCAGATGGATCTGCCTGCGTTGTTGGATCGGGTGGATGTTCTAGCACCACTGTTACCGGGCGTAAATGAGGCACGGCACCTGATTGATGCGGATAAGCTGGCTCGACTGCAGGACGGCACTCTCATCGTGAATGTCTCCCGCGGCTGGTTTATTGATCAGGCCGCCTTGGAGAAAGAACTCGTTGAGAAACGACTCTACGCCGCATTGGATGTTTTCGATCCTGAACCCTTACCGGCGGACAGTCCCCTCCGGTCCCTGGAGAACGTTATCTTGACCTCACACATGGCAGGCCCTACGCAGAGTAGTGCCCAGCGTCATGTGCGGCAAGCGATCGAAGCACTGCGCCAGTGGTTTTATTCGCACCAGACACCCAATAAAAATGAGGAAGGATAATGAAATACTGTGCACACACCATGGGGACGCCGAGTTACGATATATTCGAAGCGTTCCGCCTTGTAGGTTCTCTCGGTTTTGACGGAATTGAAATCAGATGCTGCTCTGATGCACAGATTGACCCGCAAACGTTTGACTTTGCAGCCGCACCTGCGGTCCGACGGGCCGCGGACGACGCCGGTGTACAGATCGTTTGTCTAACCCCTTACTATATGCACTTCGGCGATCCCGAACGACGCGAGAAGGAAATCGAAGGTCTGTGTAGGACCATTGACATTGCCGCGGAGCTGGGAGGTGGGCTTGTCCGATGCTTTGGGCGTGAACCCGAAGACAATCGAGAGCGGGAAGATTACTGGTGGCGAACAGTGGAAGCGCTGGCTCAATGCGCCGACCACGCCCGACCGACCGGCGTACGACTCGCACTGGAAACGCATGGAGGATCCTTGGCCCAAACCGCCGGAAAAGCCAACAGGATGATCGAAGACATCGGACGGACAAACGTGGGCATTATCCTGGATTACCCGTGGATTTACCTGACGGGCGAAGAAGGCCCGCGCGAGGCCACAGAACGCGCCGCCGCCAACCTTCTTCACGTACACGTGAAAGACTGGTCAAAAAACCAGGCCACGGGAGAGCGGACGACCTGTTTGATGGGTGAAGGAGATATAGAGTGGCCTACTGTACTGCAGGTACTTCGGGAGCTGGATTTCTCCGGGTATATATGTGCGGAATACGAAAAATGCCATCGACCCTATCTCCCCGAACCTGAAGTGGGCTTAAAACACGAATTGAATTACCTGCAGCAGTTTTTCGACTGATCTTCGCCTACAGTTCCGGAAGTCATCCGATCCGCGCTCGTTCTTACGCTCAGCAACGCACCCATCCCGTTGCAACAAAAACGTTCAGAACTCAAGCACGTACCGCGGTTTTGATGACAACCAGAACGCCTGAGCGGAACCACTGTCTGGGGACGGACGTCCTCGTCCGTTTCTATACCGTGTTCATAACGGCGGCGGACCGCCGTCCCCAGCAGAGGTGCCTTTATTTCAGGCGTTCTGGTTGTCCTTCAGCGTGAGGTCTGGCGCTTACAGCGCACAGAATGCAGGGCACCTTATTTACCCAGGGTTGCGTTCCACGCCCGCTGGCGCGGAACTTCACCCTGGGCTGGGATGAGGTCGGGCCTTCGGCCCTTGTGACCTCGTATGGTGCGGGCCAACCCCTTCGGTGGAGTCAGATCAACTCCGCCGCCGATTGCCAGGCATAACGGCCTCCGATCTTGCCATTTTGTATGACACTCGCCGGGCAAAACCCCGCTGAAGCTGGAACTACAATCAACTGCCCTCCGGGATATCTGAAGGTTTGTAGTACCGCCTTTAGGCGGTCTGCTGAATTCTTAAGGGGGGGCGAGTCTCATACTGGGGTATCCGGTGGCTGCACCAGCGGCCGGGCTGGTATGAGACTCGGCACCGCGACTGCATGAATCCAAAGCATACTAAAGTATGAACTCTGACCAGCCAAAACCGCGCGATCGACTTGTAGGAGTTCATGCTTCAGCATGTCTGCGGAACCTCATACCAGCCTGGTCGCCTACGAAAGCGTAGGATGTACCTAATAAAAAACTAAGCGCGGTATTGACGGCAAATAATCGCTCCACGCAGTGGTCTGATAAGGGGGTGTCAGGACGGCTCCGCCGCCCGGCGGGTTGGCTCGTATGGATGAAGGCCAACGGCCCGATTTCATAGAAGCCCAGGGTGGAATTGCGGGCCGCTCTGCGGCCGGAATGGAACCCTGGGGGGCAGCATATCAGAAAGATACCGCGCTCTGAAAGAGCGCCTCATTTCTCGGCACACCGGCGGCCCGATCCCATCTCGCAGGGATGGTTCTTTTTGCGGCGTTGCTGGAGCTGTTCTGTCGGGACCGCCCCCAAACACGGCGCTGGGAGCCCCAGTGGCTTGGACAGATCCTTCAAGAGGCGGTGGATATTGATAAACGCTGTCGGATCCTTACCACCCGTTGTAAGGCGATGCTCGACGTTCTGAGAATCACTTCTTTTTAATATGTTTGCTTCGCTTCTGGACATTTTTCGGCCGCTATGGTAAACTAAAACTAGGACATTGAGCTTGTCATCAGAATCGGGCCGCGCGCTTGAGCGCTGGCGCGACGGGGTTCAGGCACTCCGTACAGACCGTAAAAGGTGGCCTTTGTCCGCCGAATCCAAAGGTCCCGATCTTTCAGTGAGGATCGGGACAGTTTTAAGGACGGCCGTGGGGCTGTCGTGTATATAATGCTTCGTATCGGTACACGCTGGCGCCCCTGATGCTCGTTAGTGCGTTCGGGAGAATCACTGCCGGTCCATGAACCGGTGCAGCCAATCAGGATTTGTGTGCGTGGTTGCTCTCAGCTCCTCCGGGAGGTCGGGGTGCTGTTTTTTCAGAAGCCGCCAATCAGTCTCTTTGTCAGCCTGGAACCAGCAGATACCGGCGAGATCCCAATCCTCTGCAGTCTTAAGAGCGTCACGGATCCATGCTGTGCGGTCTCCGCCTTTTCGGGTGCTGGCTGTTTCGAATACAAACAGCGGTTTGTCCGGCGCCAGTTGGCGTAAGGAGCTGTGTGCCTCAGCGAAAAGTTCTTCGAATGAGGTCCATTGGCTTTCCCAGCCATGTTTTTGTTGCGTGCGTGTTGTTCCCCAATTGTACCCGTCCATGCCCAGAATGTCAACATACTCGTCGCCCGGATAGAACGCTTTGATGGTATTCCAAGCGGCGGTCGGGTCAAAGGAGGTGTTCGGCACGGATTCCGCATTGGGGCAGAACACCCACAGTGCATTGTCCGCGTTCTCTTTCCGGAACACGTCGACAACGTGCCGATACATTCGCCGGTATTTCGCCGGGCTTTGAGGTCCAAAGGCGTCTTTGTCCTGTGTGCCCCAGTGGTAACGGCGGATATTCATTTCGTGGGCGAATCGAATAAGTACGGGGTGTCCCCATTCTTTAACGCGTTTCGCGAAGGTTTTCAAGTATGAATCGTACTTGCCGTTGCAGATCGTGGTGGCGTCAATCATGTGTTCTTCATCTTCATCGGTAAAATAGAAGGGTTCCCAGGTCAGAACGGGTACAGCTGTATGTTCGCGAATGGTTTGACAGCTTTCGACAGGAAACTGTCCTTTGTTCTGTGCATCCGGCGGAGGCCAGGCGAGAAAAAATACGATCATCCCCGCCTCCACGCCCATATTATTCTCGACCTCAGTGATGACCCGAGGAATTTGTGGTGTTCCTTCGACCGTGACACCCCATAAAACTGCCTCCGGGAGCTTTGGTTTGGGAGGGGGGCCGAAGGAAAGCTTCTCCTCTGCAAACCTGCAGCCTGCGATACAGCCGATGACACTGAGTGTAAAAAGAATGAACAAACCGTGAGTCCGCCGCATTTTTGACAATTCCTTCTATTCGGCAGTTAACGAGTACTGCTGATACTGTCTATTGTTTGGAATATTATAGAGCCGAAGGCTTTTTGCCCGCGTGTTGCGGTCTCTGTAGCACTTTGGATAAGCTGGCGCTTAATCTCTGTGCAGTACAAACCAAGCCGTCCCGCTGGACGCAGTTCTTTGGGCTATCTCCCCGTTTTGTCCGGCGTTCGGCTGCCGCCGAAACATTACGCGTAGACACTACACTAACCGCATTTGAGCTAACGTCAATCAAAAGGCGTACGAATTTTTTTATAAAGAAGGCGCCACAGTTGGGGAACCCCCCAAGTCAGAATCGCTACAGCGGGATCAGCGTGTACTAACCTTCAGGTTTGAATACCCGGTTTATATAGAAAATCATGGCAAAAAGGGCGGCGTGATAGAAGCACCAGAGCATATTGACCGCAACTGCGAAGCTTGCCGTCTGTTCGTATAAGAGTCGGTTTGCTCCCCACGCAATGGCTGAAATACAAAGGGTCAAGACCAACATATTGGGCCACAGGTCTTTAAGAGGAAGCGCTCGGCTTCCGGATTTCGGTGTAACCCCGAAGGATCCTTTTATGCCCAGCAACGCGAGCAAGGAGGCCTTCATGTAGACGTGGAACGTGTTTATGATCAGGATCTGTCCCAGATACAGATCGCGCAGACGATAGTTTCGTTTGCGCAGTGTCCAGAAGAAAACCCAAAGGGTGGCCACAATATAGGGGACAAAAAAGAGGATATACATTTCCGGCCAAGCAAAATATGTAGGCACATTGGTAAAGAGATAAATCAAAGGACAACTCACCATAATGAAAAAGACGAACCCGATCAGGTAGTATGTGCTGGATAAAAGATACTCCCACCATTTGACGAGGGGTAATTGTAGCGGGTTTTTGAAGAATGCCTTGAGGACGACCCGCAGCATTCCGACCGTACCGAGCGCCCAGCGAAATTGTTGTTTGTAGTATGCACCGAGGTCTTCCGGCCCCTGACCGAAAGCGCTTACACTGCTGGAAAAGGCGGAAGACCATCCCTGAAGATGAAATTTCAGCGACGTCGCGAAGTCTTCGGTTACAGACCCCTGCTCGAATCCGCCGACATCAAGCAGGGCTTTTACCCTGAACAGGACATTCGTCCCGCAACAGAACATGGCGTCCTTAATCGATTTGCCTTCGCAGATGTATTCGTAAAAAACCGCCTGTTGAAGTCCGGCGGCTTTGGCAACCAGGTTGTCTTCAAAATTCGTATAATACTGTGGTGTTTGCACAAACGCCAATCGGGGGTTGCTTTCCATTCGGCGGACAAGCGGGGTTAAGAAACGCGGGAAAGGATTCATGTCAGCATCGAAGATCGCCAAGTACTCAACGTTTGTATCGAACGGATAATCCGCGTAGTTGTACAGATAAGATCCCTCTTCCGGCCTGCCGGCCAGATAAGCGAGAAAGTCGTTGATAATGCCGGCCTTGGCGTGATGCCATCGCCTCCGGAAAAGGTTTGCGCCGAAATCACGACACAGCCGCTCCACATCCTTTCGATATTGCTCCATCGTTGCCGGATCCTGTCCTGGAAGATCGTAGCGCGTGTCGTCCAGCAGAACAATGTGCTTGTTGGGGTAGTTGATGTTATAGAGACATACGAGGGTATCCTCAATAACCTCAAGCGGTTCTTTATAGGAGGCTACTGTTACGACGGCGGGCGGCAGTGCCTCGGCCGACGTTTCTTCGGATGGAGGCGTGGCGGGCGTAAACGTTTTGCCGTGACCGACAACATGTAGGATTTCGGCGAAGTAGCCCATCCCGTGGGTTAAAAGGAAACCTTCAGCCAGCAGGAGAAAGGCGGCGATGACCTTTTCGAACCACATGTAGTCCATGGCGAAAAACATCGACGTGCGGACGATCAGGTAAATCAGGGCACAGACAATAGCGAGGACCGGAACAGCGGCAAGCACATTCACTGCCCTGCTGCGCCGTTTGGCGTTTTGGTTTGGTTGCGCCATGGTTAAAACCTGTACTTCGCACGCCCCCAGAGGCCTGTGGCGTCCCAGTCCTCAGATTCATGTAAGAGCCCGCTCAGTTCAAATGTCCAGTGGTTACTCAGTTCGTAATGCCAGGTTCCCTCGAGTGTCGCACCGGGGTTATTGTCGGAATCGCTTCCTACCCCCACGCGTATATCATAGAAATGCAGATCGTTGCCGCAGAAGAACTGCTCCGAGATGTCGTGACGCCATTCCAGAATCACATCCCACGCGGTGTAATCCCGGGGGGTCCAGTACGGGTGCACAATGTTCTGTAAGCGGTTCCGGCTGTTGATCTGGAAAACATTCTCCTCTTCCGTATCCCGGTATTCGCCGTGAAGGATAAACTTCAGGGTACGGGGGTGGCGTGAAATTTTGTACCCCACGCTCAAATCATGAAACGTACCACGGTTGTCGTCACTGTATTCGGTGCCCCGCAATTTTGCGTCCACCGATACGCGACGCACCGGTTGTAGTTCAAGGCTCAGCCAATGGGTGTCCGATGTGACTCCCTGGCGAATGCCGAACGTATTATAAAGCTCTGTTTCCCGCTTGACACCCATGCCCACCTGCGCGTAATCGTAAACGTCGGCCCATATCGCGGCGGATCCGAGGTGCTGATCCTCGTAGGCACTCTCCTTATAGTCTTTATACGTGGCGGACAACCGAAACCGCAACCAGGCGTTGAGTTTGCCTTCCAACGACAGCGTTCCGCCTGTAGCAGTGGCCGTTTCATCCTGGACGTCCCCCCGTTCGTACCAGTGATGTCCCGAGAGTTTGAGATTTAATCGGCAGAAAACGGGAATATCAACGCCGGCCGTCGTACGGAAGGTATCGATACCGGAGAGTTCGCCGCGACCGCGTTCGTGCCAGTACTTCTGCCGCAGAAAGAGCGCCGGACGGTGCTGGGCGCGGCTGGCCTCAAAGGCGCGTTTGGCCAGGTTGTGTGACGCATTGACCTCAAGGATACGTTCGTACGTGTCAGCCGCGGCATCGCACAAGCCGAGACGGCACTGAACCTGTCCCAGCATAAATCGTGCTTCCTGATTGCCGGGCGATATGTCAAGGAGGTCTTGCAGCTCGTTGCGTGCATGAAGAAGGCGATCATGATAAACGTGTCTCTTGGCCCGCAGTTCCAGCGTAGTTCTACGCTGAATAAGGTAAGCGGGGAGAAGATCGACAAGAATTCTCTTGATCTCCTGCTGTTGTTCCGACGAAACAGCGGCACAGACATCATCGGATGCCGCGCGGAATTGCCGGTACCCGTCGTAAACGTTGTCGTCGTTCAACGTTTCTTCAAGGCGTTTGTACGCCTTGCTCAGGGCTTCCGCCGGCTGGTCATTCATAATGTTCTGCAATGCTTCAGAAAGCTGTCGGTCTACGGGCGGTGCAAGGAGTTTTTCGTAATACGCGAAGGCCCGGGGCATCTGCTTCGCCCAGCTTGCGACGCGGGCCATTTCTGTAACCGGAACTGGGTCTTTTCTGTTCTGCCTGTGCAGCTTTTCGTAAGTGTCTAAGGATTTTTCGTACGCTTGGTTCCAGGACAGAATCCGGGCTTTAAGGATGGTCAACTTGCGGGAGGATTTCAGAGAGGAAGCAAGAGATTCCAGGTGCTGCAAAGCGTCTTTATAACGGCGTTCAGATGCCAGTACCTGAATCAGCCGTATCCGTGCCCGGCTATAGCCCGGCTCCAGTTCTAAAGCTTTTTCCAGACATGATATGGCGAAATCATTCTGATCGTTCTCGGCGAATGTTTGTCCCCATTCGAAGAACTTGTCCGCCCGGTCGTTGCATAATGCTTCAACATCCTCGAGGAAGGCGTCTTTGCTCCGACGTTCTTTAGGCGTGTTCAGGTAACGTGTACGGGCAGTGTTTTGTAACGTTTCTGCAGCCTTAAAACATTCCTGTGCGCTTCCTTCCTCGCCCCGTTTTTCGTAGATTCGTCCACATCCGATTATACTCTTTAGCTTAATCTCCTGGACACTGGTATCCTGCCGCAACTCGTCAAAGAGATTTTTTGCTTCGGGCAGTTCGCCTTCGCGAAAATGAGCCCGAGCGGTTAAAAGGTGGGCTTTATCTCTTAATCCGGAATCGCCGCTTTTCAGGACCTTTTCGGCGAACTTCACGGCGCTCGCGAAGCGCTTCTGCTTAAAGCGCAACTGCGCCAGCGCAAGCTGGATCTCCGGCGAAGGCGAGTTGCTTCTCTGTAGAATGCTGCGGTAGATGCCCTCCGCCTCAGCGGTTCTTCCGGAACTTCGCAGCACTCCTGCCAGACTTCTCCACCCCTCCCGGTCCTGAGGGTGAGAAGCAAGATACTCGCGGTAAAGGGCCTCTGCTTTGTAGAAAAAACCGCACGATTCGTATATGGACCCGATGGTAAGAGGCTTTTCCGCTTTCTTCACTCCGGCAGAAAGCGCCTTTCGAAGCATGCTGATGGCCGCGGACGTATGTCCCAGGGAGACGTAGGCTCGGGCGAGTCGTATACTTTTTTCAGGGCTCTCGCCCGCCATATCGGCGGCTTTTGCACACAACGTGAATGCGCGCTTGCGTTTGCCAGCGCGTATGAATACTTGCGCCGCCTCAATGGCGAGGCCCGCAAGATCCGGTTTTTGCTCCAGCAGCCGTTTATACTCCTGTACCGCTTGGTCCAGGGTTTCTTTATGCTCGGCCAATGTTTGTGCCAGCCCTCGTCGGGCATCAAAATCAGAGATCTGCTCATTCCGCGGCACCACCTCTGTCCCGTCGCTATCAGCGGCGGAAGCGGCGGAAGGCTTCCCGGCGGCGAGTATAATCAGCAAAACCGCGACGAACGCGTTGTTAAAAAATTGATGCATCTGAAAAAATGTCACGTTTCCGGCAACATGATCCCGTGTAAAATATTGTTTCTGGTGTTTCTTTATGTTTGAGTTTTGGCCGGGAAGATGGCCCGAATATGCCCAACGCCAGCCTTTCGCTGGCGTGTATGTCGTGCGATTGCGGGCACTATTCGCTGTTGTTGGTATCTTCAAGGCTTTTCCGATATTGCTCTGCTGCCTTTTCGTGTTTACCCGCCCATTTAAGCACTTGCGCATAATGCCGTCGCACGTTTCTGTCCGCCGGTCGCTTTTCTAAGATTTTACGGTACTGTTCAAGAGATTCTTCGTATTTCTGTGACCAGCTCAGCACTCGCGCCAGGTTATATCGCACTTGAGGACGGGGGCCGTGTTTGTCTATAATGGTTTTGTAAATGTCTATGGCCTGGTCGTATTTTTTTGCTGCCGTGAGGATTTTCCCTAATATTATCATCTCGGCCGGTGGCAAATCCTGTGTTTCCCGCTCATTCACCTCAGACAACAACTGCTGGGCTTTTTCGGGGTCCCCCTTGTAGTAATAAAGATGCGCCATCTCAATCTTGATTTTGGTTTTGTCGGGTTTTTCGTTTAAGACTTTGCGGTATTCCCTCAGTGCTTCTGTGTATTTGCCCTGGTAGCCGAGGAGTCTGGCCAACTCCCACCGCGCCTGCCAGTCCGGAATCTTTTCTTGATCCCGGCTGATGTCCTTGCTGTCCACAACGTCTTGCCAGAGCTCTTCTCTCGCTTCTTTCTGAAAAATCTCATCTTCAGGCTTCACCTTCGGATTCTCTGAGAGGCCAGTGGAACGACGGCCGGTATCCTCTTGTGCGAAAACCAGCAGTGTGCCACATAAGAGTCCGCCGATGAATGGGAAAAGAATGTTGAATCGCCGTGATCTATGTACCATTGTTATATTCCCCCAGAATTATACGATACTGTTTGCTGGCTTTCCTGAATTGGTCTGTCGCAGTGAGGATTCGGGCATAGGTGAACCTCAATGTGCGATCATCGGGATGTTTCTCCAATAAGGATTCAGTCAGACGGAGGGCTTTCTCCCATTTGCCATTGGCCTGATAAAGCCCCAGCAGAGTCTGTAAATCCGAAGCTTTAAAGTCACCGCTGGCAAGATACCGTTCGAATGCCTGCAACGCTTCTTTATGATGGCCTTTTCGCATTCTGCATAGACCTAATACCCTGTAATCTGCCCCATTAAACGTATCGGTGTCAACCAAAGATTCCAATCGTTTTTCCGCTTCCGCATATTTCCCATTCCGGAACAAACGATGAGCCTCGCTCAGGCGCACCTGATCCTTATGGATGACATGGTAAAGACCTGTCGTAATAGCGGCAACCGTTGCTGCGTAGAGAATAAATTTGGCCACGTTAGGCATACTTACCGAATATCCGATTGTTTACATTTACGCATTGTGCCTTATCTGAGCCTTACCATATATCTTAGGGGATACACAGGGTGTGGTGGGGCAAAAGATCTGCATTCCCTCCCTTAAAACAACTCCGGAACGAGAATTCCGGACATATTTTTTCAGCTTCATAAACCAGTATGGTTTTATATAATAAATTAGTCCTTCAACTGACTTCCGGCAAATAATATAGACTTTTCTCGGGAATTTGTTCGAGTTGCGTGGAGCATAAACGGCTAACTGAAAAGAGGCGGAAGGACTATATGTGCGTTTTTTCCTTCACTTTGAAGGTATCATTGAGGCGGTCAGTGGGAGAAAGGGCAGACAGGCATGAATAGACGCTGGGCACGCTTTCCCGATCTGAGCAGACGGGTACATACGCCTGAACTCATGGACGATCCGTCCTGCGATCAACAGCTTCTGCGTAACACACTCGCGCAATTCCGGTTAATCAATCGGTTCTTAACGCCGGTGCGCAGGCTCCTGAAAACGCAGGTCATTGAACGCATGAGGCAGGAACCGAATCGGGCGTACCATCTGGTGGATCTGGGAGCGGGCGGTTGTGAAACAGCCGTTTGGTTACTGCGGTATGCGTATCGGAAAGGTCTTCACCTGCGCGTAACAGCCTGTGACCGGGATCCGCGGGTGGTACAGTACGCCACAGAGAAATACGGAGCGGTGCCTCACCTTACGATCCGGCAATGCAGTGCTCTGGACATCAACAACAGCGAACCGGTCGACTTCGTATTCGCCAATCATCTTCTTCATCATCTCAGCGACGAAGACATCTATACGCTGCTTCATGATCTGAGTCGATTGGATCAAGCGACGGTTATGATCTCAGACATTCACCGAAGTCGTTCTGTTTACGCGGGGTTTTACCTGATCAGCTCTATCTTCTTCCGCAACAGCTTTGTCCGCCATGACGGGTTGCTCTCGGTTCGCAAAGGGTTTACCCGAGGCGAGCTCAGAACATTCACGGCCGATGCTGTGCCGCAAGGTACGGCTTATGAAGTCAAAAGAATGGCCCCTGGCCACATTGTGCTCCTGTTACGTACCGAAGCGTTTTGAAGTGGGATAAATGTCTCCGAGTTTTTACAAAACTGCCGTCTCGCACGGTAACGTAAGTCGGAAACACTGACAGCGAAAAGCAGCACTGGTGCAACCGTTCCTGTCTGGAGGAAAACGTTTGCCTATCCCGTACTCGTAACCTATATTGTCGTAGTACAATGAGGGATAAAACTGGGGAGATCGCCTTCCGGGGCTGGATGAGGAGGCTTTGGGATTCAGCATGATAAGAGATTTTTGCCACCGCATAGTTGCCGCGGTCCTTCTCGTCGGGATAGCACCCCTCCTGCTCGTGCTCTATGTGCTTATGCGCGGGATAGCTCGCCAACAGGAATCTTTTTTTTATCGTGGCGAACGTCTTGGCCGGAACAAACAGAGATTCTATGTTTACAAAATCCGCACCTTGAGCTTAAGCGCCACGTACTCGTCCCACACAGAAATGTTCCGCCCTGGTACGGACCCTGTACTGAAGTACGGGAAGTTTTTGCGGGAAACGCGACTTGATGAGTTGCCGCAGTTATTGAATGTGTTGAAAGGCGATATGATGCTGGTGGGGCCCCGGCCCATCCGTCCCGCCTTGTATGAGCAGAGTTATAAGAATATAAAAGGTTACGATCGCCGCTTCGCCGTCAAACCCGGCATAACCGGTTATTCTCAACTGCTTACCGCCCCGCGTACGCCGAAACCTATAAGGTCGGTGATTGACAATCATTTTGCAGAACGTCCTCTGAAACTCTGGACGGACGTTTGTTTGTTGATGATGACGGTACGGGCATTTACCAGAGCATTGTGGCGTTTTCTTATAAGAAAATTGATCGATGATTATGGCATGCTTCGTTCGCGGCTGTCGTTGAAGTGCTTACGTTTACAACGGCGATTTTCTCCGAAGCATGTCACGTATCGACTCCTCGACGGGAACCGTTCCCCTTTGTACGGCGATACCTGGCGCCCGATGAAAGATATCGATTACGAAGCATTGAGCGTAGAAAGCGAGGTTAACCTGGATGAGATTGATTGTATAACAATCTTACTTCAGGTTCCAGTACGGAAAGGGATACGTCGTGCTGAAAGTTATGCTTTGATATATAGAAAGACAAGCAGAGAGGTTGGTGGGAAGAGGAAGTTCAAGTATGTCCTGTTCTATACGCCGAAGGGCATATTCAGCCGTTACATCATCGATCAGTACGTTCTGGGTGATAAACTGGGGTGAGAATTCGTGAAGATTACACTGCGAATATCGGGCGTACTATCTCGCGGGTTACAGATAAGCGGGAAGAGACAGAAAAGGTGTTATAGTGACGAGTAAGTAAAGAGTGCGTCGAACGTTCCTTATTCGGCGCGAGTGAACAGAGATTGGCAAACTCTGTACTTGAATGGTGGGGGCCACTCCAGGGGAAGGGAAAGAACGATGACAGAAGACGGGTGGCAAGAGTCCAACGGAGGGTCGGGTACAACGCCGGAAGAGGCGGAGGAGCAACACCCGCTCCACAGGCATCCTTTACCCCAGATCCTGTTTTACCTGACAATATTTACGATCCCTTATTATCAACTCCGCCACATTTCTCCCGACGTCCCGTTCCTCAAGGTCGACTGGCTGCTTGTGACCGCTTTGGCCGCGATCATCGTTCCCAACATCTTTGGCCTGCGGCGAACGCCGGAAAGTCTTAGGTCCAATCTCTGGCCATGGCTTGGGCTGTTCCTGGTTGTAAACGTGATTGCCTCGCTGCTTTCCTCCTATCCGGGATACAGCTTTTTCAATGTTTTTAACCCGCTGTTGGTGGGGTACATATTCATCGCTTTAAATATGATTATGATTTCCCGCCGGGGATACGAAATGTACCTGCCGCAAGTGCTTGTCTGGAGTATCGGGATCAATGCCTTCTTGGGTACACTGGGATATTTTGCAAACTATACACCTTTTGGCGGCGAACGCGGACGCGGCCTTACGATAGGGGCAAACAATATGGCGTTCTTGTCGATATTTACGGTGCCGCTTCTGACGCATTGGATTTTTCATGCCAAGACGCGGGTACGTTCGGTGGTAGCGGTCAGCCTTTTGATTATTAATATCCTGGGCGTAGTCAGTTCGGAGTCCCGCGGCGGATTTATCGGCTTGAGTGTGGTGGCGCTGCTATTGCTCTACGAACACCGGCGTCGTTTTCACCCGAAATACCTTGGTGTAGCCATCTCCTTAATCGGTGCGGTTTTGCTGGCGTTTATCAGTTTCATTCCGCAGGACTACTTCCAACGTCAAGCGACGATCGGCAGTATAGGGGAAGCAGGGGCCGGAAAGTCCATTCAGAGGCGTGAGGCATACCTCCTCGTCGCCTGGGATGCATTCACTGAACGTCCGGTTTTGGGCAACGGCACGCTGGCTTTTCCGAAAATCTGGATCGAGTCAGAGCAGAAACGCCGTTTTGATATGGAGGAACGTCCTGCGCACAACACGTATGCCGAAGTTCTTGTCGGAACCGGCGTCTTAGGATTCTTCTTTTTTATCATGCTGTTGTGGGTGACCTTCGCCAATTTCAGCAGGGCCAAACGTTTGTTTACAAGCGCCGGCGAAGAAAAATTGGCATCACTGACTTCTGCCTACCAGTTGTGTTTCATAGCGGTTGGCATATACTTCCTTTTTAAAAGCGGCCTTGATCACAAGCTTTTTCTGCTGAGTGTTCCCTTATCTCAGGTGGCGTTGACGTTGGCCGGGACACACAATGAAACTACAGAAGAAAATGAAGCGTTATAAGTAAGATGGATGTCTTCCTGTCTATTAAGTGGTGGCTATTCTTTATTTGTCTTACAGGCATTTTTCTGGTCTTTTTCGGGTATCCGCTGATCCTGTTATGCCGCTGCTTATACGGTTCCATTGCGCCAGGAAAGACCGCTATTCCGCTGGACGGCCTACCGCGAGTAAGTATCATCACGGTCTCTCACAAAAGCACAGAGCTTCTGGACCAAAAGATACAAAACCTGCAGCAACTGGACTATCCGGGTGACCTTATCGAATTCGTCCTCTTCCTGGATGGAACCGACGACGAAGAGATCGAGGATATTCAAGCGAAGCTTCCGGGCATAAGGGTGCGTCAAGATGCTTCTGAAAAACATCAAGGGAAGGCTTACGGCCTGAACGAAGCAGTAAGGCAGAGCCGCGGCGATATTCTGGTTTTTTCAGATATCGACGCATTCATTGAGGAAAAGGCGTTGAGATCGCTTGTCCAGCATTTTCAGGACTCCGGGGTGGGCGGTGTATGCGGACAGCGAACCATCTGGAAAGACAACGCCGTACTTCGTTCTGCGCAGTCGCGCTACTTGGCGTTTGATAACCTTATCAAGCGTTTGGAAGCCAAAGTCGGCAGTATCACCTCCAACGAAGGCAAACTCTACGCCATGCGTCGGGAACTGTTTACGCCTTTGGACCCCGCCGCCACAGACGATCTTTACAACTGCCTTTCCGTGGTCGAAAGCGGTTACCGGTTTGTCTATGAACCGGGGGCTTTGATGTACATACGTTCGCCTTCCCGAAGCGGAAGGCACGAAATCGATAGACGGCGGCGCATTGTAACCCGTAGCCTACACGGGATCGCGCGGCACAGGGGCGTGCTCAACCCGCTGAAATTCGGCTGGTATGCCGTAGGTTTATTCATCAACAAGATTCTGCGGCGCTGGTTGCCTATTTTTTTAATCGGCTTGTTGCTGTCTACTGCGGCCTTATGCAGCCAATCGTCGATCATCCTTGTTCTATTTCTTGGGCAGATCGTGTTCTATGGCAGCGCCCTTTTTTACCCCGTTTTCAATCGATATGCAACGCTCGGCAAACTGAACACACTTATCCGAAACTCGATGTCGCTGACTGCCTATTTCGTTTTGGGAAACTTCGGCACGCTTCTTGGACTTAAAGATTTTTTGAGCGGAAAGCGGATCGAAAAATGGACCCCCGTAAAGCGGTGATGCTGATTGAGCGTGTGAGAGACCACTGCGTGGAGCAAACTGCGTTTAGCATGTCGTCAATACCCAGGATGTATTTGTCTCGCTGGACGCAGTCCCTGCGTTTAGCATGTCGTTTACCTGTGATCCGCAGTTTGTCTCTTGTTCGGGGTGTCAGGACTTCGGCCGGCGGCCATGCTCGTATGAGACTCGGCACCGCGACTGCATGAATCGAAAGCATACTGAAGTATGAACTCTGACCAGCCAAAACCGCGCGATCGACTCGTAGGAGAATTTTATCGCATTATGATTCTCTCGCGAAGTCGCAATCGGTATCGGG
>CAJXKU010000017.1 GCA_913055945.1 uncultured Lentisphaerota bacterium
AGTACACCGGGATGGACGACTCATACGTCAGCATAGAAGAAGCACTCAGACATGCAGGAGCAGAACTCGACTGCGGAGTGGATATCGATATACTGAACTCAGAAGAGCTCGAAAAAGGAGAAGTGAAAGAAAAGCTCAGAGATTATGACGGGATAATCATACCCGGAGGATTCGGCTCCAGAGGTACAGAAGGCAAGATAGCCGCAGCAGAGTACTGCAGAGAGAACGATGTCCCGCTGCTCGGACTCTGTTTCGGTATGCAGATGATGGTAATAGAGCATGCCAGAAACGTCTGCGGACTTGAAGAATCCAGCTCCACAGAGATAGATCCTGAAACATCCTATCCAGTAGTTAAAAAGCTTCCAGAACAGATCGACGAGGACAAGAAAGGAGGAACTATGAGACTGGGAGGTTACGAGGCCGAGCTGGACAACGGATCAAAGGTCAGAGACATCTACAGAGATGAAAAAGTCACAGAAAGGCACAGACACAGGTTCGAGGTCAACCCGGAGTACCATGAAACACTGGAAGAAAACGGTCTCAGGATTTCAGGAAGCTCCAAGAACGGACTTCTTGCAGAGTTCGTCGAGATACCGGGCCACAGGTTCTACATAGGAACACAGGCCCATCCCGAGTTCAACTCCTCCCTCGAGACGCCAAACCCTCTTTACAGAGAGTTCGTTAAGACTCTGAGGGATATCTAGAAATGTCAAAGGTTTTCTTCAGAGACATGGAGTTCGAAGTATCCGAAGGAGTCTACCAGCCCAGAGAGGACTCATACCTGGCAGCAGAGCATCTCTGGAAACAGGAAATAGCAGGGAAAAAGGTCCTCGAAGTCGGGACAGGCTCAGGATTTCTTTCAGTCATCTGTGCGAAAAAAGGAAAGCTGGAAGAAGAGATTGCCATCAGAGATCATACCGAAGCCCTGAGTGTGGTTTGTGAGAAGCTTGTAAACCGCGAGCATGGGGCATTATCCTCTCTGTCCGAAGTTGACGCTGTTGGACATCGTGTGGTGCACGGCGGCGAAAAGATTCGGGATTCTGTTTTTGTCGATGAGGATGTAAAACAGGCCATTGTGGATTGTTCATCGCTGGCGCCATTGCATAATCCGCCCAATTTAAACGGGATAAAAGCTTGTGAAAAAACATTTCCGGGAGTCCCGAATGTGGCTGTCTTTGACACTGCATTTCACCAGACAATGCCGCCTTCTTCGTACATGTACGCGGTGCCCACCGAACTGTATGAGCGCGACGGTATCCGGAAGTACGGTTTTCATGGGACGTCGCACAAATACGTTTCTGCAGCTGCTGCGGATTTTCTTGGAGAACCTTTGAGTGAACTGAAACTCATTACATGCCACTTGGGTAACGGCTGCAGCGTAACCGCTGTTGATGGCGGAAAAGTGATTGATACAAGTATGGGGCTCACGCCTTTGGCAGGGCTGATGATGGGGACACGTTGTGGAGACATCGATCCCGGGGTCGTACTGCATCTTGTTGAAGAAGGGCGAAGCGCTGATGAGATCAACAACCTTCTGAATAAACAGAGTGGACTTCTCGGGGTAGCGGGGATCGGCAGTAATGATATGCGGGATATCCTCGCCGCGCGGGATGAAGGAAACGAGAATGCTCGCAGGGCGGTGGAGATGTATGTGCACAGGCTGGTGTTGTATATCGGCGCGTATAATACAATTCTCGAAGGGGCAGACGCCATTGTCTTTACCGGCGGGATCGGTGAGAACAGTGTTCCCACTCGGCGACTCGTTCTGGAAAGGCTCCGAAGTCTCGGTTGTTACATTGATGATCAGCAGAACGAAAGTTACGGGGAGGCGGTTACTTTGACCACTGCCGACAGTTTGTTGAAGGCGATTGTTATTCCCACGAATGAAGAGTTGATGATAGCGCGGGAAACGCGCCGGATCAAGGGTGACAAATAGCAGATACGTAAATTCTGATTCAATCGGGAACAATGAACGAAAGCATAGAATAAGGTAGGGTGTAAGATGACATTCAGGGACAGAATATTCCAGAAGGCTCAAGGTAGCGGAAAAACCTTGGTTCTGGCAGAAGGTCAGGATGAGCGCGTGGCAAAAGCTGCGGAACAAATAGCCGGACAGGAACTGGCAAAGGTTATTGTTCTGGCCACACCTGCAGAACAGGAGCAATCCATGAAGGATGTCTCCTACGAAGGACTGGACGTGCAGGTGATAGATCATTCTCGGGCAACAGAAAGTGAACAGCTTGCGCGTCTTTTTTACGATTTGCGTTCACATAAAGGGGTGACCTACGAAAAAGCATGTGAAACGGTAAAAGATCGCTTGTATTTCGGTAACCTGATGTTGCGAGCGGGGATGGCTGATGGTCTTGTGGCAGGAAGCATAGCCTCGACCTCTGACATGATGAGGGCAGCTCTCCGATGTGTGGGGACGACACCTACAGTGGATCTGGCGAGCAGCTGTTTTGTCATGGACTTGGAGTCGCCGGCTCCGAACGGGGAAGAAGTCCTTGTTTATGCGGATTGCGGTCTGAATGCGTGTCCCAACGCGGATCAGCTTGTTGATATTGCGGTGAGCACCGCACGTACGCGACAATTGCTGCTGGGTGACGAACCCCGTATAGCCTTCCTTTCCTTTTCTACCAAGGGGAGCGCGGATCACGAACTTGTGACGAAGATGGTACGGGCCACCCAGATGACTCAGGAGAGGGTGATAGAGGAGAAACTCCCCTATGAAGTTGATGGGGAGTTACAGGCGGACGCTGCGCTGGTTCCGGCGGTGGGCGAGAAGAAAGCACCCAACAGCAGCGTGGCGGGAAAAGCCAACGTTGTTATCTTCCCGGATCTGCAGGCTGGCAATATCTGTTATAAGATGACTGAACGCCTTGCCCGTGCGGAAGCGTTCGGGCCGTTGGTTCAGGGCATGCGCTTTCCCGTGAATGACCTTTCACGCGGCTGTTCTGCGGAGGATATTGTAGGGGTTGGAGCGATTACGGTCTGTCAGGGAATGGAGGAATAAGCCGCTGCTCACTTACATCATCAGCCGATGATACAGTGTCTGGCATCCCCCCGAGACGTAAAGGGTCTCTCCTGTGATGTAATCATGCGACACCAGAAAAACCACCGCGTCGGCAACTTCCTCAGGTTCTGCTGCTCTGTTCAGGGGAAAGTTTTCGCTTTCCCGTGCCTTTTGCCTTTTCTTCTCTTTCTCCGCCTCAGTTCTCGGTTCGGAGCCGAAGTCGGTGATGGTGGGGCCGGGGGCGACGCAGTTTACGAGAATATTGTGGCTGCTCATATCTCTCGCCAAGCTTTGCGTAAAGCTGATGATCCCGCCTTTTGCGGTGGCATAGGGTAAATTAGCCGCGCCCTTACAACCTGCAGTGGATCCGATGTTTATAATTTTGCCGGCGCCTTGCCGGATCATGTACGGCACGGTTCTGCTGCAGAGCAGGAACGGGCCGCGGAGGTGCGTAGCCATTGTCCGTTCCCAGGCATCCTCAGAGGTTTTCTGCAAGGGGCCTCCCTCGATGTGCCCGGCATTATTGATGAGGATGTCAACGTTGCTGAATTCTTCATCCACTTTATTCATCATGTCATCGATCTCTTCAGATGAGGTCACATCCGCCTGGACGGGAAAAGCCTTTTTGTTTAACGACCTTATCTCTTCTGCCGTTTTCTGTGCTTCCGCGGCGTTTTTTCGATAATTAATCACCACATCTGCTCCCGCCCTTGCTAAAGCAAGGCACGTTGCTCGTCCGATACCTCTGCCGCCGCCGGTAACCAGGGCGGTTTTTCCTTCGATATCCATATGTTCCTCCCGGTAAATGGTAAAAATTGATGTTAGAAGCCTGCGTTGAATCGCAATATAACAGTTGACCAGTCTCGGACTCGACGTGACCCCGAAGAGAATGAGGGTGTTTTTCTTCATTTCTGTTTCGAGGCGGGGCTTTGGTTTTTCTCGGACTTGTGTAAACCTGCTTCGGCTTAGAATTGCCATGCGATGGTTCAGAAGGCGCAGGATGTGCGGGTACGAGTGAGTGTCTGACAACTTATGCCGGTGGAAGTGCCTCTGTTCAAAGCGCCGAGGCTGTTCACTGTGCCCGGAAAGAGTTATCTTTCCCCGCCGGACGTTTCACTTGAGAGGGGGTAATCCAAACTCAGAGGGGGAATTGGCGACCCCAAGGGGACTCGAACCCCTGTTGCCGGGATGAAAACCCGGAGTCCTAGGCCACTAGACGATGGGGTCAGCCAAAGCAGTTCATACTATAAGTGCTCCCTCGTTCCTTTCAAACGAGATTATGTGTAGAATGCGATGAAATTTGCTTTGTAACAATTTCGGCGCTGTATGGTTTCGTACGCTTGAGACGGAAATCAGAGGGATTTCAAGCCGGTTTTTGTATTTTTTCAACTGTTACGTGTTGTATATTTCAAACGTTCAGGCTGTATGCATTGAGCCAATGAGTTTCTTGGGGGTACACGGGATAGACACTAAAGTACCTTTACTTTATTGAACGAGGCGGTTGAGGACGATTAGTGAGCGCTGGCTCAGCGAGAAGAAAAATGAGGACATAGATCGGCCGTGAGTGAAGAATCAGAAGAACGCATAGCGCAGTGCCGTTTCTGTGGAGAGAATCTGGATGTTTCCGGGATTGAGCCGTTCAGCCGGTTGAAATGTCCGGCGTGTTCAGCGGAAATTCTCGTTCCCAGATGGTTGCGGAATCTGGTGCTTCTGGAACCACTGGGGGGCGGGGGAATGGCGCAGGTTTATCGCGGCCACGATTTGACGCTCGACCGCACTGTGGCTGTTAAGATACCGTTTGCCAATATGAACGAAAGTTCACAGTTTGTACAGGACTTTCTGGAAGAGGCTCGAGCTGCCGCTGCCGTAAATCACCCGCATGTGGTATCCATCTTTTCCTGTGATGTCGAAGACGGTGAGCCTTTTCTGGTCATGGAATACATGGGCGGAGGCTCCGTTGACAAACTGTTGGACGAGTATGACGGTGCTCCGCTGGAGGAAAAAACAGCGATAAATTATATCCTTCAAACTGCGAGAGGGTTGGATGCGGCTTATCGCCAGGGGGTGGTCCATCACGATGTCAAACCGGGGAATATGTTACTGGACAAAGACGGGCAGTTGAAAGTTACCGATTTCGGTTTGGCGCAGTTGCTTCAGCGCGGCCAGGACTATACCTCGAGCAAAAAAGCCGTTTGGGGAAGTCCCTATTACATGAGTCCCGAAAGAGCTGCCAAAAAGCCTGACGATTACCGGGGGGACATGTTCAGCCTTGGGGTAACCCTTTATCATCTTCTTGCGGGAAAGCCTCCGTACGACGATGAGGATACCACGAATCTTATTCACGCCCGCCTGAAGTATGATCCGCCGAGTCTGAAGAAAGTGAATCCCGATATCAGCGCCGGTACTGAGGAATTGGTGTCCTGGCTGATGGAGCGTGAGATTTCTGATCGTCCTCAGAGTTACCGGGAAGTAATAAGTCATCTTCTCCAGATCAATAAAGGTTTTTCCCGAAAGAAAGGAAAAGTCACAACGGGCAAGAAGCAAAGCAATGCCGCTCTGCACCGGGTTCGGGAAAAGGCTACGCACATACATGCCCGGAAGACCGCCTCCGCGGCCAGTGTGAGAGAGAGGAGATTAAAGCGGACGTTTAATTGGCTGATCCTGCTGGGGCTTATCGGGCTGGCACTGGTGTTTGCAGGGGCGAATAAGCGGGATTCTCTGTGGTTCAGGCGCCTTGTGACGATCTATGAACAAGTCACGCCCGGCTGGATGAATCCGCCCGTGAAAGAATCTACAGATCAAGAACCTGAAAAGCCCGGAGACGGAAATACGGACGGGGATACGTAACCAGGTTCGTACAACCCCGGAATTAATTACGTGATTTAAGCTGAATAATCAGCGCGAATCTGTTGGTCCCCGCGATCTTCCTCCATCCATTGAGCGGTCGTGTCTATAACCGTCTTTTCCCAATCGAGTCCATAAAAGCTGTGATTGGCTTCCGGTATCTTGTGGAAGGTGTGCGGAATCCGATGCTTGCGACAAAAGCTCTGGTAGTTCGCGGCTGCTTTGCTCGTGTCCGGGTCGTTTCCGCCATAGATGAAACAAATCCTTCCGCGGAATTGCTTGAAACGCTCCAGGTGTTGGTCTTCGTCGCGGACCTCCTGTTCATCGGGTTGCTCCGGATGGAAAAGTGCTTTGTTGACCGCTTTTCGATCGACCTTTCCGGAAAACAGTTTTCGCCATGTGGCGGGGTGGAACAATTTCTTAAGGTATGTTTTTGCTGCTCGCCGTGATTTGGTTCGGGCGGCTTCTTTCTGTGTCCGCAGTCGTCCCATAGCTTCGCCGGACCAGATCACAAGTCCTGCGGCATCAACCTGTTCCGCTGTCGATGCACTGATTGCCACCTTGCCGCCTGAACAGATACCCAGGAGGTATATTGAGGAAACACCCCACTTTGATCGCAGGAATTGTGCGGCGCTGCGCGCGTCATCGGTCATGGATGCAATGCCTGCTTCTTTTGTTGTGCCTTCGCTGTCTCCGCGTCCCCGGTAGTCGAATCGAAGACACAGCACGCCTGATGATGCCAGCCGCCGGGCACACTTCACGAACATTCGATGCGGCCCCACTCGGTCTCCCGACCAGCCGGGCAGGAAAATAATGGCTCGGTCAGGGTGGCGGCAACCGGAAGGGGGATAGTGCAGAATACCGTGGATATTTATCCCGTTGTTGGGTGTACAGAGCCACTCTTCTTCAGGGGACAGACGAAGGTTCCCGAGGGGGGCTTCCCCATGCCGATGGGGGGGATTTGCGTGGTTTTCATTTTGGTCTGTCGGCGATTGGGCGGGCAGGGCGTGCCGCTGGAGCCAATCCACGGTGGACGTGAGCAAACGGGAAATATCAACGTACCCGATCAGGTTCCAGAAGGGTTGATGTTTAACGGCTTCAACGTGCAAGACGGAATCTTTTTGTGCGGCGGCTTCCTGCAGGTCAGCGTAGGGCTTTTCCAATCGTCCGCCGGCGGATATGTTGTAAATCAGAGCAGGGCAATTCGTCTGTTTGAGCGTATTGCTCAGTTCTACTCCTTTCAGTTTCCCGTAAAGGCTTGACGTGAAGGGATAACCACCGTGGTCAACAGTTTCCCCTCGTTCGAGCTGTTGAAACAGGGTGCTGCGCGTTTCGCGCGCTCTGCCGAACGTCAGCATCTGCTGCATCATTTTTTTGCGGAGCTCTTCCTCGATGTAGGCGTCTCCGTGCAGTACTGGTTGCCACATCAGGAGAAAATCAGGAGCTATTAAATCATCTTTGATTGCGCTTAATGCGACAGCACTTCCGAAGCGAAGAGCAAACAGTCCCAAAGGTAGGCCAGGGTAACGCTGTTTGAGCAATTCTGTCGCCGTTTGCAGATCATGTTGCCAGTGCGCCAGGTTATAGTCTTCGAAGTTTCCGCCGGCGTCGCCGCAACCACGATAATCAAAACGCAGGACACTCAGGTTGTTCCGGGAAAGGTTGCGCGCGAACGCCACCAGCGGGCGGTGAGCGGATTTCCGTTCCTCGAACAGGGGGTTGCAACAGATGACTGCAGCCGCGGGCTGGGTCGCAGGTTCATAGAGGATACCGAACGTCGGAGCGCCGGGCGTGGACAAGGCAATCGGTTGTTCGTGTACGTAAGGCAATGTTATTGATTTTCGGATGTGGAACTGAGTCTGCTTCGAACGAAATTACTCAACGCTGTCACAGTTTCGAAATTGGACACTTTGAATTCGTCGTCTTCCATAACGATGCCGAATTCTTCCTCCAGCCCTACCACCAGTTCCAGAAGGTTTAGAGAGTCCACGCCGTAGTCGTTGATAAGCGACTTATCCTGTTCAATTTCTTCCGGTGATATATTCAGAAAAAGGCGTTCCACGATCATTTTTTTCAGTCGGTCTTCGATGCTTTGTTGGGCCATTTGTAAATCCTCCGTGTTGTGCTGAGTGGGTGGATGATTGTGCTGACCGACGAGTTAGATGCCATGTTCAGCAATTGTTTCAACTTTACGGCAATACCGGCAGATCTCCGATTTCCGACAAATCATATTTATCCAGATGGCGCCAGCGGGCCTCTTCGTCGGAGGGGCCGTTTTCATGTTCAAACATATGGCGCCAGCGTTCTTTGAAACGTAAACCGTTTTTCACGATAAGACGCGTGTTCGGAAGCGAGGGGGTGCCTTGAGTGGTCACGCTCTCCAGGTGGTACATCTCAGCTTCCGGAATGTAATAAAGTCGGTACCCTTCGGCTCGGAGGCGATAGCACAGATCGATATCCTCGAATTCCACGGGGTTGAATGCTTCGTCAAAGCCGCCTTTTCTCCTGATGACCTCTGTGTGTCCCATAAAGCAGGCGCTGATTAAGCACTGGACTTCAGTTCGCTTATTGAACTCGGCATTTTCACGGGATTCTCCACGTCCCCGGAACTGAACTCTGCCGGTGGGAGCCACGGCGGCACCGGCGCACTGGATATCGAAAGGTTCGAAGGGGAATAAAAGTTTGGGCCCGACCAGTCCGCAGGCCGGCAATTCGGCCAGTGCTTGCGACAACACAGAAAGCCAGCTTATTTTCCGCAGGGCCACATCATTGTCTATGAATACGACGCTCTCGCCCCGGGCTCTCTCCAGGCCCTCGTTGCGGGCTGTTGAGCAACCCACGTTCTGCTTATGAAGGACCGGTGTTGTGTCAACACCCTGAGGCTTTGTTTGTTCCGCGAACGTTTTCAGCCAGCCGTGCGTGCCGTCTGTAGAACCGTTGTCTATCACTATGAGTTCCCAGTTCATCCCTGCGGTGTTCAGCCAGGAAGTCAGGCAGCGCCGCGTGACATCCACTTTGTTGTGGGTCAATGTAATAAGAGAAACAGACGGTTTATCAGACATGGGGATGCCGTTTGTCGTGCGTTTTCTAGCTGACGGCTTCTTCTACGTACACATCTTCAGAGATTCTGGCGTTTGTATAGACTTCCTGGACGTCGTCTTCTTCTTCCAGCGCATTCTGGACGCGTTGTATCTTTTGAGCTGTCGTGGAGTCGTTGATATCTACGAGGTTATAAGGCTGCATCACAAGACCGGACTGATGAATGTTTATGGATGCATGTTCAAGGCACTGGGCAATGTCTGCAAATGCCTCGGGGGAGGCGGTTATTTCCGCCTGTCCGTCCGATACGCTGAGATCCTGTACGTCCGTGTCTGACTCAAGCAGCAGTTCCAGCAGGCTGTGTTCGTCGTAGTTGCCGGTTTCTACCACGAAACGCGCCTTGCGCTGAAAAAGAGGACTGACGCTTCCGTTGTCTGCGAGCTTGCTGCCGTTCTTGCTGAAGATCGTGCGGATGTTGGCGGCTGTTCGGTTGCGATTGTCTGAAAGGCAGGTAACGAGAATCGCTACACCGGCGGGGCCATACCCTTCGTACGTAAGTTCTTCAAGATCTCCGGAGGAAAGTTCTCCTGTACCTTTCTTTATAGCCCGGTCAATGTTATCGTTGGGCATGTTCGATGATTTGGCCGTGGATACGGCTGTGCGCAGACGGGGATTTTTGTCCATATCTCCGCCCCCTTCGCGGGCAGCCAGTGTGATCTCCTTGCTCAGACGCGAGAACAGTTTGCCGCGCTGGGCGTCAACAGCGCCTTTCTTATGTTTTATGGATGACCATTTGTTGTGTCCTGCCATATGCTGTATCTCCGCTTTTCTTACCTTTTACGTTTCTGCATGAAGTTAGTATGGCGGCTATCGGGAACTTTGTCAAGGGGTAGTCTCCGGCGGGACGATTTCGGTGCCGATGCCTTTATCTGTAAAGATTTCCAGAAGAAGGGAATGGGGTGTTCGGCCGTCGATCAGGTGAACCTTGCCCGTGCCTTCGCGGACCGCATCTGCGGCGCTGCGGATTTTCGGAACCATACCCCCGGCGATTACCTCGCGCCGGATCATGGGCTCGACTTCGGTGGTTTTGATGGTCGGGATCGGCGAGGCGTCCTCGGCAGTGCTCTCCAGGATCCCTGGGACATCACTTAGGAAAACGAGCTTGTCAGCTTTTAATTCTGCAGCCATCCGGCAGGCAACCATGTCAGCATTCACATTGTACACAGTGCCGTCCATGTCCCGTGCGACGGGGGTGATTACAGGTACTTCCGTACGTTCGAGGACCCAGTGAATCTGCTGAGTATCGATATTGATCACTTCTCCGACATACCCCAAGTCTTTCTGCCGCGCTCCTGTTGAGTCTTTGCCCAGAAGCTTTTTGGCCCGCAGGACGTCTTTTCCGGACAGCGGATAAGGCTTTCCGTTGAGTTCGTGCATGATCGAGATCAGGTTCGCATTGACCTGGTCGTGGAGAACTTCGTCGACGAGCTCGATGGTGGTTTCATCTGTATACCTCAGCCCATCAACGAATTGACTTTGTACGCCCTCGGACGCCAGGCGGTTCGTGATGGCCTTGCCGCCGCCGTGAATGATCAAGGGGCGCATGCCGGCGCATTCCATGAACACGATGTCTCGAAGTACGCTGCGGGTGCATTCGGGGTCTTCCATGGCACTGCCGCCGAATTTGATAACGACAGTGCTCTCGCGGAATTTCTGGATGTACGGCAGCGCTTCGATGAGCGCTGCGGCTTTGCGGATGCTTTCTTCCATAGGTGTTTACTCCCAATACGCTTCACTCGCTTTAAAGACGGGACCTTCGCGACAGGTGCGCGCATAGCGCCACCCCGGAGGGGCAGGGTCTTTTATTTTCACCACGCAGGCAAAACATGCCCCCACGCCGCAGCACATGCGGTGTTCCAGGCTGATTTCTGCGTCCATATCGCGGCTCAGCACCATATCGCTTACCGCCCGAAGCATGCCTGCCGGGCCGCAGGCGTATACGGCCGGAGGTTTAGCCGCATCACTTAAAATGTCCGGGAGGAAATCAGTGACCATTCCCTGGTGTCCGCGACTTCCGTCTTCCGTCACGGGGATGACCGTACAGCCCAGCTGTTCGAAGTCTTCAATGCATATCAGATCTTCTGAGCGGGCTCCGCCGAGTAACACCACCGCCGGTCGGGGCAGTCGCCGGGCAAGCAAGTGCGTGGCGGCAGCGCCGTATCCGCCTGCCACGATAACAGGCTGTTGTTGTTCGGAACAAAGGGTGAAACCGCGTCCCAGCGGACCCAGAATATTCAGTTTTCTGCGGACGTCACACTGACTGAGCAATTGAGTTCCTTGTCCTACGACCTTGTATATGATGGATATGCGGTTGTGCTCTGTATCAGTATCGAAGATGCTGAAGGGGCGACGCAGAAGGTGCTGGGCAGTATCCGGCAGTTCGACGTGGACAAACTGGCCCGGGTTTACGGCCTTTGCGAATTGAGCCGTGGTGGACAGATCAATTTTCCAGTGGCCGTTTTGCAGGGCCAGATGCTTGAGAATAATCGCGTCTTGTTGTTTCATTTTTCGTAATGACAGGTTGTAGATTCAGTAGTCAGTAATTCTGGAGCACATTATGGAGTTCTTCTATAAGAGCGGGAATTTGCTCAGAGGTGTTTGTTTTCCCGAAACTGATACGCAACATACCACGAGTTGTGGATTCGTCCCATCCCATAGCTCGCAGAACATAACCCGCTTTCCTGCTTTCGCTGACGCACGCGCTGCCGGTGCCGACAACAATTCCTTTCTCCGCTAACGTGCGCATAAGTATGCTCCCCTCGTAACCCGGAAAGGTGATGGCCAGTACGTACGGAGAAGCGCGTACAGGTGAAATGATGCGGGGATTGAACGGGGAAAGTTCGTCGGTTACCATCTGCCTCAGGGTTGTGTTCAATGATTTGATCCGTTCGAATTCGGCATCCTGTTCCTGTATTGATTTACGGGCAGCAGTCAGAAATTCGTGGATACCCACAGTGTCCAGCGTGCCCGGGCGAAGTCCGCGTTGTTGGTCACCACCGAAAAACAGGGGCGCAATGTTGGCGTCGCGCCGTTTGATAAGGGCGCCCGTGCTCGGGGGGGCGCCGATTTTTCGCCCGCCCGTGGCCACGAAGTCAATATGCGCCTGTTGCCAGGGCACAGGGAGTTTGCCGAAACTTTGAGCTGCGTCCACCATTAGGACAGCATGCGGGGCGTGTAGATCCATCCATTCGCGCAAGCGTTCGAGGTCCTGAACGACCCCGGTTTCACTGTTTACATGGCAGACGGCGATGAGTTGGGCTGAAGCGGTATCGGTACCCTCCAGTGCATCCAGCTGCAGTTGCCCGGACTTGTCCACAGGAATTTCTGTATACGGAAGAGCTGCTTCAGCAGCGGCCTGACGGCAGGGTTCGATGATGGCCGAATGTCCTGTACTTTCCACAAGTATACCGCCGTTCCCCTGCTGTCTGGCGCTGCCCAGGCATGCCAGATTCGTAGACTCGGTCCCGCCGCTGGTCCAGAGAACTTCTGCTTTTTTATGAGAGATATTCAGACGCGATAAGAGTTCCTGTTCGGCTGCACAGACACTTCGATAGGCTTCCTCGCTTTGCGTGCTTGAGCCATGGGGGTTGATGAAGTACGTCCGCGCCAACTCTTCGTGCTTATCAAGTACTTCGGACCGTACCGGCGTTGAGGCCGCGTGGTCGAGATAAATCTTGAGATTGTGAGGCATATGAAGCTTTCTTAGCTCAGGTGCGCGGAATTATTGATTGATATGTGCGGCAGATCATCCGTGTTCGGCGTCGAAAGACGCTCGAAGTTCTTTCTTTTCGTGTTCTTTCTTTTCTTCAAGGGAAGCGATTTCTTTCTGGAGTTCTTCCTGGATCTGCTTTGCTTCCTGTGAGTTCTCTCCCGCCTGTTGCATTTTCTGTTCTGCGTTCAATCTGGCTTCAGCAATTTTCGTGTCGTATTTGCGGTCTACTTCAGCCAGCTGTTCTTTCTGTTCCCGGCTGTATGTTTTGAGATCTCCGACTTGCTGTTCGTACTTTTCCATGGCGAGTTCGTATGCGCTTTTCATTGTCTGACCCCTCCTTTACGTTCGTTTTGTGCGCCTGTCAATGATTCAACGTCTCTCGCAGTCGTAAGCCTGAGATGCTGCTGCCTACGACGTTTGGCAGAGTATCCACCGGAACTCGCTTCGCGGTGAGTTCCGCTATTCCGGTAAATGCGCCCTCCCTGGCCCCACGAATGGATAACCGCTGTCGTTTGCAGTTTCCAATTCATTGAATCCGTATTACTTGATGCATAATATATATTTTGTCCTGTTGGGTTCGGGCTCGCACGCTCATATTTTTCCCCAACTGCTGGTAAAATGGAATGAGGCGAAAAGCAGAACTTGTAAAATAAGAGGCGGAAACATGAAAATAAGTGAATGCGCGATTTCAATACGTTTTGGGAAAATTTGTATCAGCGTCCTGTGTGGTGTACTCTGGTTTTGCGTGGGGCAATCGTCGTATGGGCAGAATCCGGCCGGATCAGCAGATGGAGAAAAGATCGGCTATGAATTTGTGAATCTGGATCGTTTCCCCACGGTTGTAATGGGACCATTGAATCTCGGCGGATCAATTCGAGGGGGGATGTCGTGGGAAGAAGGTGAGGCGGTTGATGGCTATATAAACACCTTTGGTCTGCGCATGGATTTAGATCTGGGCCGGTGGCAGGGCAGTGCGGCCTATAGATATGTGACGAACGAAGCCCCTTCCGGATCTGAGTCGGATTTTCATGCCCTGCATCACGCCTGGGTGGCGTATGATGACATCGGGGAGAGGGGGGAGATAAAAGTCGGGGTCCAACAAGTCCCGTTCGGATTGCTGCCTTATGCGTCGGACGGATGGTTTTTCTCCTTAGCCCGTTACGCCGGGCTTGAAGACGATAGAGATCTGGGGGTGGTGTGGAATTGGGAGGCGAGCGGATGGCGCTTGAACTTAGGGTTTTTCCCCGGCGATGAAGGCGATTGGTCAGGCGGGAGCAGCGATGCCGCACGGCTTTCTTTTGACTCCGTTGAACATAACGGCTTCGGGGCAAAAGAGAAAGAGCAGGTTAACGTCCGTTGTGTCTACCGATTCGAACACGAAGGGGAAGGCAACTTTACGGAGGTGGGCGCTTCAGGGCAGTATATGCAGTTGGATCCAGCAAGAAGGAGTTCGCGGGAAGACGGATACGCCGCAGGTGTGCATGTGGATGGCAATTATGGCGGATTCAATACAAATTTGCAGCTGATTCGATACGAATATGACCGCATCAGTCCGCTACCGGATGAGGATTCGGTGGTTCTAATAGGAGGCTACGACGTCTCTGGTGGGTACAATCTTGCCCGCCGCGGGTGGCTTCAAACCCTCGGGGTAAGCTATAAGTTTGATGTGCCTTGGGGGGGAGTTGACACGTTAAAGGTATACAACGACTTCGGGCTTCTGGTGAAAGACCGTGAACATTTTCATTCGAGTGCACAGAATGTGACCGGCGTGGGCATACTGACTGGACGGGTCTATACGTATCTGGAAGTTATTACGGCCCGTAATCATCCGTGGTTGGCGGATTCACCGGGTACGCGCCAAGATGCCCTCGGGGAAGGGGCAGACGCGGACTGGCGTACGCTGTTTCACGCTAACGTGGGATTTTATTTCTGAGCCAGGGCCTTTTTCCTGTCGGCGACGTTTTTACTGAACTTCCCGTAACCAGTACGCTATATGTGGTCCATGACATGCAGTCGCCTGTAAATGTTTCTCCGTAAAAAGGAGCCTTGTCGGTTTAATGACAAGGCTCCTTTTCGAATCCACTGGCTATGTATTAGATACCTGTTGTGGCACCTGAGCGCGCAGCATAAACGACTCAGCGCCGTCTCTTGCCTCTATATTGGCGTTTCCGGCGGCGACGTTTCTTTTGCCATCCCATCTCACAGGTTCTCTGTTGTACGCGCTGGTAGGTACAACCGATCATTTCCGCAACTTCGCGGTATGTGCGTTGCTCTTCCACTAATTTGTTATAGAGCCAGTCGTTGTCACGCAACAAGGGGTATCGGACGGGTCTGGCCGGTGTTAAGTTGTATTTCTGACATACGTATTCTACAACGCTTTGGCTTACGTTACAGCGTTGAGCCGCTTCTTTCAGCGTTACTTCTCCAGACTCAAGGGTGTTTATAATCTCACGGTGCTTCGGTTTCACTTTCTTGTGCAGATTAACGTTGTGTCTGCTTGAGATATCGTACACCTTTTTGACAGGAATGTTGTATTTCTTGGCGATGTCCTGTGGCGTGTACCGTTCATCTTTCAGATCTTCAAGGACTCGGTCGACATTGGGTTTTTTTGCTTTCTTCTTGGAACGGGCCATAGCGGATTTCCTCCAAATGTTATAGTTTGATTTCGGAATACTTTTTGTCCTCTTTACCTCCTATATAAGTATAATCCCTCAGCCAGTATTTTGCAAAAGGTTTCGAGCAATTTGTGTTGACTCGAATCGGTTTTATTGGGTGCCGCCCTTTGGTTCTGGCTGTTGTTATCTTTTGACAAAGATTGTGTCCAATTGTTCCGTGAACTAAACATCAAAGAAATAACGTGCTTGGCCGCAAGTGTATGTGTTCCGTGTTATTGGTTGGTATAGCCGCTTCTGTTGACGGAGTGTTATGAGTGGATTGAAAAGCCGAGGCGTTCGCCTGCCCGGATTCGGGTTTCGTAGCCTGCTTCCGTGTTTTTTATAAGGTCTTGATCGATGTGGAGCTGATCGGATCGGAGAAGCAGAAGGATGGCGGATGCGCCGATTTTAAAATATCCCTTCTCATCCATTTTATCAAATGTCGGGCCGGTGTGGGTTTGCACGATGGAGCTTACGGCGAAAGCTCCCACTTCAATATAAGCGGTTTTTCCGAAGGTGGACGAGTTCAGTATCGTGACCTTCCGCACATTATGGAGTATCGGGCGGGTCTGGTGATAGGCACAGGGGTGCACGGATTCGTAGCCGCCGGACAGGGACCAACTGTCAGTTTTTTCACCTGCGAAAGGAAAGTGAAAACGGTGGTAATCGGAGAACGCCAGTCGGGCTAATACGATAACACCGTTTGCATACTCCGCGGCAAGTTCCTCAGATCCTGACAGTTCGCCGATGTTGACCCGCTTTCCTTTAATCTGGAAACCTTCGCGGGGATCCACCTGCTGGTAAGCGGAAAGGCGGCAGTCCACCGGAGATACCAGAACGCCGGGTGTTGTATCATAGGGGCGGGCACCGGGCGTCAGTCGGCGTGAGAAAAATTCATTGAATGTGCGATATTGGTTCAAAGGGGAATCTGCTTCGTTGGGATTTACGTTGAAGCGTGTGACTGCGCGGCCTATATACAGCCGCGAAATACGTCGGTCACAGATCCACCCCAGCAGTCGAGTTGCCCAGCTTTTCTTAAACAGAAAGGGCGCAAGTAAGAGGTGCAGGACAGGTGTGTAAACGGCTCTCAGAAGCAGAGACGGTCTGTCTGTTTCGGGGCGTGCAGTCGTGGAGGTGCGCTCGATAACCGGGGTATCGGAGTAATATTTATGGTTGAAGAACTTATGCAATGGTTTTTTCCTTGCAGCCGGGATACGGGATTTGCTGAGTCACGGCATGGATTCATCGAAGGTACAATAATAAGCTTAGAGAACGACGCGAATCGATTTGCAAGTTTGGAGAATAAATGTAATATTTCGTATAAAACCAAAGCTGTCTGCCCTGAGATGGCGATAAAGCAGGTAGCCAGGTGGCCAGTAACCGGTAAGAGAAGGGAGGATTGATTGATCATGCATCCTGTCAGTGTATCAAATCTGTCGATGTCCAATATGGGCTTTGTCGTGATGTTGAAAGGTGAAGACGATGATCGAACGTTGCCCATTTTTATCGGTGTGCCTGAGGCTCAGGCGATAGCTCTTCACCTGAACAACGTCACGCCCCCCAGGCCGATGACTCACGACTTACTGAAAAATGTGTTCGACATCATGGAAGGACGGCTCGATCACGTCGAAGTATACGACTTGAGTGAGGGGACATTTTATGGGCGGCTGGTACTGACATTTGAAGGGCGGCAGATCCACGTGGATTCTCGTCCCAGTGATGCTATCGCGCTGGCTCTGCGGGCGGACGCAGGTATCTTTGTAGCTCAGAAGGTAATGGACGAAGCTGGTGTAATTGTTGACGAAGATGAGCATAAGGAAGAGAAAGAAAAAGACCAGAGCGCCGGAGCAGAATCTGAAGATCCGGTTCAGAACCTGAAAGAACAACTGGATCAGGCTGTCAAGGAAGAGCGTTACGAGGATGCGGCGGAATTGCGGGATGAGATTAAAAAGCGCACGAGTAAAAACTGAACCTATGAAAGTGGTGTTTTTTTGCCACGGATTGAGCCTGAGTGCTTGTGAAATCTATGAATGAATACGACTTCGGGCAGGAATTTTATCAGCTTGTGGACGAAGACCACATTCGCCGGGAGAAAGCTAAGGCGGGTGAATTGCGCAAATCGCAGTGGTGGAAGAACCAGAAAGGGCGCGGGCAGTGTTACTACTGTAAGGAGAGCGTCCATCCCAAGGAGCTGACCATGGATCACGTCGTGCCGCTGATACGCGGAGGGGTCACGAAAAAGTCGAACGTGGTGCCATGCTGCAAGACGTGTAACGCCAAGAAAAAATACTTACTGCCTGTAGAATGGGAGGAGTATCTGCAGGAGTTGCATGATCGATCCCGTCACCGGGGGGAATGAGTCCGCCTTTGTCGGATTGCAGGGAGGAGACTTTTTACCAAGTCAGGAGCCTTCTATACGGTGACAGAGTGAAGCTCAGAGCAGGTTGCTTGCCAGTTCAGCCAACTCAGAACGTTCACCTTTCTCCATATTTACGTGTGCATAGAGAGGTTGCCCCTGCATCTTATCAACCAGATAGCTGAGTCCGTTTGAATAACTGTCAAGATAGGGATGATCGATCTGGTAGATATCTCCTGTGAAAACCATTTTCGTGTCTTCCCCTGCTCGGGTGATGATCGTCTTCACCTCATGAGGCGTGAGATTCTGGGCCTCATCCACGATAAAAAAGATTTTCACAAGACTCCGTCCGCGGAGATAGGACAAAGGCGCAAGCTTCAGTTTTTCCTGGTCCAGTAATTCCTGTATGCGGTTGTACCGTTTGTCTTTTTCATTGAACTGGTTGCGGATAACCCCCAGGTTGTCGTACAGCGGCTGCATGTAGGGGTCCAGCTTGGATTGGATGTCACCCGGCAGGTACCCGGTATCTTTGTTGCTGAGCGGCACGATGGGGCGCCCCATAAAAATCTGCTGATACTGATCCTTACGCTCCAGGGCTGCGGCGAGCGCCAGAAGTGTTTTGCCGGTTCCCGCCTTGCCGGAGAGGCTGACCAGCTTGATGTCCGGGTTCATAAGAGCGTTCAGGGCAAACGTCTGTTCTGCGTTTCGAGGGGTTATGCCGTAGGCGTTCTGTTTATCCACGCGCGAAATTGTCCCATTGTACGCGTCGTAGGTCGCTAGCGCGGATTTCTTAGCATTTCTCAGGATAAAAAATTCGTTGGGCAACGGTTTCTCCTGCAGATCCAGCTGGTCCACGCTGACTTCTCTGCAGGCGGTATCGTAAAGCTGGCTCACGGTCTCAGCAGAAACGTGTTCTTCCAGCCTGAGTCCCTTGTACAGCACAGAGACGTCACGAATCCGATCTGTGGCATAATCCTGGGCGATAAGGCCCAGTGACTTCGCCTTCATCCGGAGATTGACGTCCTTGCTTACCAGAATGACAGAATGCGAGCGGGACGCCTTGTTTAACGTGTAGGCTGTATTGAGAATGCAGTGGTCCGGGTTTGACTGGGAAAAATTAAAGGCGAGATCGGCGTGGAAATCCTCTTCAAGCTGGATGCTTATGCGCCCAAGGCCGTTGTCGATCTTCACTCCTCCGTCGAAAAGTTTGTCCTGACTGATGGCATCAAGATCACGCGTGAATTTACGGGCATGGAAATTCACGATGTCGCTGCCTTTTTTAAAACGGTCAAGTTCTTCGAGGACGGTTATAGGAATGACAACGTCGTTCTCCTCAAACTGGTAAATGCACGAGCTGTCATGGAGAATTACGTTTGTGTCGAGAACGAAAGTTTTTTTAGCTTCTGGCAAGGGGCGTTTCCTCCGGATTGTCTCGATGATCCATGTTCAGTTTTCTGATGCTGGTTTTTGTCTGAATGCTGAAGAAACGTTCTCTCTACCGGGGAAAATAATGTCTATTTGATCACGTGCAGTTGCTTTGGGGCGTAAAACTTAAGCATAATTAACGGAAGACTCTGCAATGCATAAAGCTTTGGCAAAGTCGCATTGGGGGGAGTAAATTGGTTCTTTTCGGATCCGGGTAAGCGTGCTTCTGCTTAGAATTGTCATGCCATGGTTCAAAAAGGATGAAATTTCCTCCGTGACCCCGGGAACGCAGTTATATTTGCAATGTTTGTTGTCGGATGCCGGCGGAGAACCTGATAATTCGGGGGTTTTATGGAATTTGTTTACCTCAACGCCGTGACTGGGGCGCTCGTGGCGGCGGGCTTTCTCGTTTTCGGGGCGCTCATCTTCTACGGAGCGGTTCGGCGCAGACGTTTTCTCTACCGGCTGGTCGGATTGCGCATGGCCGAAAAATTGACCTCCAGCGTCAGTCATACCAGGCGGCGGGTATCAACGATCCTTATTCTGCTTGCTGTTGCGTTGGCCCTTTTCGCTGCCCTTCGACCTACGTGGGGAACGCGGGCGCGCAAAACGCCACGCCTTAACAGGGAGGTCATGTTCGTATTTGACTGCTCCAGAAGCATGCTCGCGCAGGATGTGTCTCGTTCCCGTCTCCAGCACGGCAAGTGGCTGATTAAACAGCTTGTGGAGGAATCTGCACCGGACCGTTTCGGGCTGGTGGTGTTTGCGGGAGGGGCTTTTCTGGAGTGTCCACTTACCACGAACAAAAGTTTTTTGCTGCAATCCCTCGAAAGCGTCAGCGTGAAAAGTCTCTCCAGACGTGGGACAAATCTGAGTTCAGGTTTAGCGCGTGCATTGGACGCTTTCGGGGACGAACAGGGTGGGGAACACAGGGCCGTTGTCCTGGTGTCAGACGGCGGTGAGCAGCAAGGGGAGGCCCGAGGGGGCATAGCGGCGTATAAAGAACGCAATATACCGATCTATGCAATCGGTGTGGGGAACGCTACGGAAAAATGGCCTGTCAAACTGTCAGACGGTACATACCTTCGAGACGAAGAGGGCAATGTGGTGAGAACCCGACTGGAATCAGATGTATTGAAATTGCTGGCGAGACGCTCCGGCGGGGCGTACGTCCATTCCACCACGCAGCGTCCGCAGGTGGAATCGGTGGTTTCGCAAATTCAGGAACTTGTGCCGGAAAAGTACCGGCAGGAAACTTATCGTGAGCCTGTGGAACGCTATCAGCTTCCACTGTTGGGCAGTGTCTTTCTGTTGATTTGTGGGTTGGCTCTCGGTGATCGCAGGTCCACGTCCGCGAGGCGTTGGCTAAGATCCTGGAAGAACGCCCTGGTTTTTCTTAGCCTGGGGCTGTTAGGCGTGTTCGAGCTGACCAGGGGGGAGGAGGTACGAGCGGCGTCTCCATCCGGGGCACCGGGAAATGCTCCCGGCCTAAGTGCAGAAGTTACGGCAACGGCCGATGAAAGCGACCGCTCCGATGTTTCAAACCTCAGCGGGGAAGAACTGCGAAGAAAAATGGCGCGATTTAAGGATAAACTTGATCAGGCGGGCGGGGAGCGCCAACGTGCGGCATTGCAGTTCAATATCGGACGGATTCGGCACCTGCAGGATAAACACGATAAAGCCGTTGAGAAGTACCGAGCGGCGCTTGATCAGTTTAGGAAAAGCGATCAGGTGGCTGCTGCCGTTTACCAGAATCTGGGGGCGATATATCACGAGCAGGCTCGATCCATAGTGACCAAATCGCCCGAAAAGGCCCTGAAAAAAATTGACCGGGCGGAGCAGTATTACATTGCTGCAATGCGCAGAGGCGCAGGCGAGCAGGTCGGCAGGAACCAGGAACAGTTGCTCCTGCTTCGTTCGAAGGCTGAAAGGTTGAAAGAGCATCAGCAGGAGCAACGACAGAAAGACAAAAGATCCGCCGATTCCGAAAATGACAAAGAAAAAGAAGCCCGGAGAAAAGATAAAACACAAGACAGGGAAGATAAAACGGACAAACGGGATAATTCGCGGCGGAAGAAAAAAGAAGAAAAACGGAATACTCAGAGAGAGCAGCAGAAGAATAGCGGGGGCGATGCCGAAAATAAAGGCCGGAATGAGAAGAAGGATCCGTCCGGGTCTACGAAGCAGGCGGAGAAGGGGGCAGGGGACCTTCGGGTTGATAAAGAGCAGGCAAAGGCCCTGTTGAAGCGCATGCAGGAACGAACGGAAGATTACCGGAAAGTTCTTAAAAAGCGGGAGCAGTCCAGCCAGGAGAAGGTCGAAGTGGAAAAAGGGTGGTAATCTGGACGCCTGTTGAGCTTAAGCCTTGTAGGCTGCAGCAGAGATTCTGAGCGTAAGAGGCGCCTTAGGCGTCGGTCGGGGCTGGGCCTCTGCTGGTCAAGCAGTGGAAGCGGTTTGTCCAGTCGGAAAAAGGATAAAAATTGCGTATGAGCATTGATAGAAAACAGCAGATGCTGAAGGCATGTTTGTGCATCGGGTGCTTTATTCCGCTGATGTCTGCGCACGCGCTGGATGTGCGGCTTTCCACTTCACAGGCCCCCGTGAACAAACGGGTGGAGTTGCGTATTACTTCTGAAACCGCAAGACCCAACGTAGAGGATCTGCCGGCGGTAGAAGGCATACGATGGGAGGACGCGTCCAGGTCATTTCAAAAAGTGCGCATCATAAACGGGAAACGCACGACCACTTATTCGCGTGCAGTGTTCTTCAAAGCTGTTCGGCCGGGACGCTATAAGATACCTCCGTTCAAGGTTGTTGTAAATGGGCAGCCTGAGAAGACGCCTGAATTGACGTTTCGTGGGGTGGAGGAGGGTGAAAAAAGAGACGGCGGGGCCGGAGCAAAGAAAAACGCTTCGGCCGGGCAGAGGATGCGTGTAGAATTCCGGCTGAAAGAGAGCTCAACGCTCCCTGAGAGCTTGTACGTCGGCGAAAAAGTGCCTTTGCAGATCAAAGTATATATCCTCGCCCGTGCGTACCACAGTGTAGGCTATCCTGACCTCACGATCCGGAAGGCGACGTTCCGCACTGTCGACAACCGTAGCCGAAGGGCCGCGAAATTCCTGGGGCGGACTGAGATCTCGCGGGTACAACGTTGGGGGGAGACGTACGTAATGGCTGATTTCCGTTCCGTGTTTACCCCGACGGCCCCGGGGCCGTTGGAGGGAACGTGTAAAATCGTAGCGAAGGTGCAGGAGGAACAACGTGAGGGGCGTGGGAACCGCCGCCTCAACAGCATGCTCGGCAGACGCGCGACGGAAATTATACGCAGGACAAAAAAGATTCCCGAAATGTCCGTCAAACCGCTTCCGCCTGTTCCCGAGGAAAAGGGGCATTTCCTCGGGCTTATCGGTCAGTGGAATCTGCAATTTCAACTTCATCCGGAAAATGAACTGCGTACAGGGGAAACCTCTGAACTTAGGGTGAACATCGAAGGTTCGGGCAACCCCGAACGGATTGATCCGCCTGAAATATCTATGGACGGCTTCCGTGTATTTTCTCCGGAAATCAAAAATATGTCTGATTCTCCCGAAGGGCCCCAGAAGCTGCGCCTTGTCTGGTTGATGACGCCGAAGCGTCCGGGAAAAGAGTTATTGCCGCTGGAGTTCTCTACGTTTGATCCCGCTGAGGGGGAGTACCGATCACACGAGTTCTCGCCGCAGATCGAAGTAGCCGGTTCGAACCTGGTAAAAGTTGATTCAGATTCTGAAGCTGAAGTGACGGAGTCAGAAGAAGAATCCGGCCGTGGCGAGGACCCGCAGGGACTCCCTCTGGTGCTTAAAGAGCAACTGAAGGGAGATATTAGACGTGTCTTATTCTCCGGGGCAACTGTCTTGCTGGTCCTCGCGTTGGGCATTTATGCATATTCTGTTTGGTCCCGTGGGCGAAGGGAGCGGGATGCAGGTAGCCACGGTTTTCGACGGTGGGTACGGGCGCGAAGGCAACGTCGGGAGTTGGTTGCTGCACTGAAGGGAATGGACAGTGAAAGGCGGGCAGAGCGGGTCGTCCATGAGAAACTTGTCCCGTACCTATCAGCGGTGCTTGGCCTTGCACCCGGCGTTACGTGTACTGAGCTGGCTGCACAGCTGGAGGAATACGACCCCGAATTCGCGGAAATGCTGCGTAAGGCGGATCGCGCGGATTTCAGCTCACGCGGTCCTTCGGATATTTCCGGGCAACGTTTACTTGAACGTCTACGGAAAATGGGCATGATTTGCTTCTTCGTCGCGGTGTTGTCCGTATTTTGATTCTGTGATCGCTGAAGAAGTCGCGGGGCTCTGCGCCGAGTGTTGAGACCAGTGGTGCTATACGTGTGAAAATCGGACAAAGATGGCCGGCCGCGAACTCTGCATCTGACGTAGGCCGTGTGTCGCCGAAACCGGCTTCTCTCGACACACCATTTCACGGATAGACCGATCCACTGAGTGTTCCACACACTGATTCACCGATACCCGGGGCGACGTCGGGCCGCGAAGCGGTCCAGGCGGGTAGCCACGGGCGCGAGCCCGTGGAACTCGGGGATGGCCCACACATATGCGCCCCAAAGCGGGCGCGGGTGAGTTTTCTCATGTATAGCCACAAAAAGTCACAAAAAGGCACGAAAAATATGGCTTCGTAAGAACCAGGAACGATAGGACTACA
>CAJXKU010000018.1 GCA_913055945.1 uncultured Lentisphaerota bacterium
TTACCTATGTTCCGCGAGCTTGCCGAGCCGCAGATTGAGGAAATCAGAGAGAACAAGCGTGCGGCCGCTGAAGAGGCTGAAGAGCTCAAAGACCGTTTGGCGGAGCTCGAAAATGAAAAAAGCAGTCAGTACAAGGAACTGAAACAAGAGTACGAAACTAAGCGGGAAACCGTCGCCGAGCACAAGGAAAAGTTGAAAAAATTTGAAAATGTGATTCAAAGAGCGCAAGAACTGCTGGAGAAGAACGAGAAAATGGCGCCGTACGTGGCTGTGCGCAAAGCGGCCGGCAAGACTTCTGATCATGCATCTGTTTCGTTGGCGGAGTACTTTCCGGGGCCTGAGGATAGATCCAACAGGCAGGTTTTGAGTTTCGTACGGAACAAGGCTTCCGGCAAGTTGAAGCTCGGGTTGGATTTACGCGGCGGGACAGAATTTGTAATTGGATTTCAGGAGAGTGAAATTCCGGAAGACCGGAATGTTAAGGATGTTCGGGATCAGATTCAGACCATTCTGCGGAACCGGGTCGACTCAATGGGGCTGGTGCGGCCGCAGATCAAGGCTATCGGCCCCACCACGATTTCCTTGCGGGTGCCGGCGGTGAGTGCAAGCGAGAGAGCTGATATCCGGCAGGCCATTACACAACCGGCGAAGTTGCGATTCCATGTGGTACATGAAGAAAATCAGAAACTTGTTCAGAAATTTAAAGAAAATCCGCAAGAGTTCGAGCCTCCCATAGGTTACGCATATTACGAGATGAAGCAACAGGCGCGCCGAGGAGAAGAAGGGCAGAAGGGTCCTAAGGGGCTGTTCCTGAAAAAACGCGCAGAGGGAATTACGGGCGAGGAGGTAAAAAATGCCAAAGCTTCCTTCGGCCGTTTTGGTTCTTATACCGTGAGCCTTGAATTCAACAATGAAGGAGCAAAAGAATTTGCCAATGTAACGGAAGAGTACGAGAACCGCCGTTTAGCGATCGTTCTGGATGAGAAAGTATACAGTGCACCAGTGATTCAGGAAGCCATCGCAGGGGGGCAGGCCCAGATAACGGGAGACTTTACCGCCCGACAAGCCCAGAAACTTGCGGCCGTCATCCAGTCCGGAAATCTTCCTGTGGGGATTCAGATCGACAGTGAATTCGGTACCGACCCCACGCTGGGCAAGGATTCGATACGCAGTGGAGCCACGGCAGCAATCGCGGGACTTGTGCTTGTAATGCTCTTCATGCTGGTGTATTACCGTGTTGCAGGGGCTGTGGCGATATCCGCCCTGCTGGCTAATATCGTGCTTGTTTTCGGAACCCTGACCTTAAGCGGGGCTACGATTACACTGCCGGGGATTGCCGGAATTGTTTTGACAATCGGGATGGCTGTTGACGCAAACGTGCTGATTTTCGAGCGGATACGCGAAGAGAAGAAAAGTGGAAAAACGCTCGGTAACGCGTTACAGGCCGGTTACAGCAGAGCTTTCCTGACGATTTTCGACGCCAACCTTACCACCTTGCTGACGGCTTTAATCCTGTTCCAATTCGGAACCGGACCTATTCAGGGGTTCGCGGTAACGTTGAGTGTAGGCATCGTGGCCAGCATGTTTACCGCGTTGTTCATGACGCGGGTCATCTTCGATGGGCTGCTTTATATCGGGTGGATGACGAAGATGTCTATGGGGCAGCTGTTTGAAAAGCCTGATCTGCCGTTCCTCAATTTCCGAAAACTGGCAGCCGTGCTTTCCGGAGCATTGATTCTGTTGACAATAGTTGTTGTGGGCGTGCGGGGGGAGTCTGTCTTAAGTATCGATTTCTCCGGGGGGACTTCTGTGCTGTTGCGCTCTACTGAAGGCCAGGCGCCCGGTGTCGGTGAGATAAGGGATCTGATGCAGAAGAAAGGTTTTTCGAATGTTCAGATCGGTTATAAACAGGGCATGGGGCAAGAGCGTAGAATGTTGGAAATCGTTATGCCCAGCGGTGGTCAGCAGCCGGAAGACTTTGAAAGCTCGGATGTTCAGACAATACTGGGAAATGCCTTTGCCGGAGCAAACTTTGAGCAAGCCCGGGTCAATCAGGTCGGCGGCTTGGTAGGTGAACGGTTTCGGAACAAAGCTATTGTTGCGGCGCTTCTGGCCGCGATTATCATCATCTTGTATATATCCTTCCGATTCGAATTTGCCTATGGTGTTGCCGCCGTGGCCGCTCTGGTTCATGACATCGCTATCGCGCTCGGCATTTATCTTCTGTGCGGGCGACAGATTTCTCTTCCGGTTGTGGCGGCCTTGTTGACCATTATGGGGTATTCTCTGAATGATACAATCGTGGTGTTTGACCGGATTCGAGAAGATCTGGCTCTGCTGGAAGAGAAGGCCTATGTGAGTATTATCAACCTGAGTATTAACCAGGTCCTGCAGCGGACAGTACTTACCTCTGTAACAACCCTGATGGTGGTCGTGATCCTGTTTCTGTTCGGCGGAGGTGCGATCAATGACTTTGCGCTGGTGCTGCTTATCGGGATAGCGATTGGTACTTACTCTTCCATTTTCGTTGCGAGCAACATTATTGCTTCCTGGCATAAACCGGCCCAGGAAACGATCAAGGGAGTTACCAGCAGAGGAGCAAAATCAACCTCAAAGGAGCCGGCTGTGGCCGGGGGCGGTGACCGCTCGTGAGGACCGTGTCTTCCTTTCGACACATTGTTGGGCGCTTATCGGCGGATAAAGGCGTCTATCGGGCTTGAAGGCTGGGAAATTATGGTTCGTACGCCTGACTATAAGCTGTTCGAACCGTAATTGGATAGAATCTTTTCAAGTTCGTCCAGCTGGGCTAACGGTTCGCTGCTTCCGAGGGGGAATGTCTCCAGACGCGAATCCGGCGAGGACTCATCATCAGCATTTTTCTCCAGGATCGCCCTGCCTTTATACAGACGCACTCGGGAGAACCCCGCATCGGTGGCCAGTACACGGAGGCGCACTGTGTTGAGAAGATTGTGGGTGGCTTCCGGGAGGGGGCCGAAGCGGTCTTCGCATTCCCGGCTGAGCTCTTCCACTTCTGCGAGTGTCCGGATGCTGTTGAGGCGTTGATAGGTCTGGACGCGGATTTCGGCGTCTTCTACATAGTCAGGGGGAATACTGGCCGCCAACTGGCCGGAGGGAGCGGTGACGCCATAGCAGACAACATCCAGATCGAGTTGCGGTATTTGGGAGGGGAGGGACGCCTGCGGTGTATTCCCGGTGGAGAGGGCATTGATTGCATAATGAAGAAGTCGACAGTACAGGTCGAAGCCGACGGCGGCGATTTGGCCGCTCTGTTGGGGGCCGAGTAAGTTTCCGGCACCCCGGATTTCGAGATCGCGCAAGGCGAGTTTGAAACCGGCTCCGGTTTCGGTATACTTCCGGATGGCGGCAAGACGTTCGCGTGCGTTTTCCGGAAGGCCTCCGACAGCCGGGAGGAGGAGATAGGCGTATGCCTGGCGGTTGTAACGGCCCACGCGCCCGCGTAACTGATACAGCTCTGCCAGGCCGAAACGGTCGGCCCTGTCAATAATGATGGTGTTCGTGTTCTGGATGTCAAGGCCTGACTCTATGATCGTGGTGCACACCAGCACGTCAGCCTCTTTGTGGATAAAACGGGCCATAACATCTTCCAGCTCTGCCGCCGTCATCCGGCCATGCGCGACCAGAAGCCGGGCTTCCGGTACAATTTTCTCAAGATAGTCGGCTACACTGCGGATACTTTTTACCCGGTTGTGAAGGAAAAAAACCTGACCTTTGCGCTCCAATTCGTAAAGGATCAGCTTACGGATCAACTGAGGATCGTATTGAGCGACGTGGGTTTTTATAGGTCTGCGTTCCTCAGGAGGCGTCATAATGCGGGATAGATTCCGGATTCCCGAAATACTGAAATAAAGTGTTCTTGGTATGGGGGTTGCCGTCATTGTCAGAACGTCGACTTCCGTTCTCATGCTCTTGAGTTTTTCTTTATGCGTCACGCCGAATCGTTGTTCTTCATCCAGAATAAGTAACCCCAGGTCGTAAAACCGTACATCACTCCCGAGTAATCGATGCGTACCGATAACGATGTCCACTTTGCCGACAGCGAGATCTGACAGCGTCTGATTCTGCTCGCTTCGTGATCGAAAACGGCTGAGCATCGCGATACGTACCGGATATTCCGACATACGCTCAGTAAATGTGAGGTAATGCTGGTGCGCCAACACCGTAGTGGGGACGAGGACGGCCACTTGTTTCCTGTTGAGCACGGCTCTGAACGCCGCGCGCATTGCGACCTCGGTTTTCCCGTAGCCGGCGTCACCGCAGAGTAATCTGTCCATCGGGCGTTCAGAAGCCATGTCGGTAAGGACATCCTGTATAGCCTCAAGCTGGTCCTCGGTCTCCTGGAAAGGAAACGCCTGGGCAAAGTCCCGTTCCCATTCAGGTTCGGGAACAAAGGCCACCCCTTCAGACTGTTCTCGAAGAGCGTGCATGCGCAGCATTTCTGCAGCAAGATCTTTGGCTGCATTTGCCGCCTTGTTTCTGGTTTTCTGCCAGGCCGATGACCCGAGTTTGCTCAAGGAGGGCAGCTTTTTGGTGCCGCCGACATATCGGCTCACTAAATGAGCTTGATCCAGAGGAACATACAAGCGGGCGTTGTCCGCAAATTCCAGCTCCATAACTTCCTGCAGGGCACCCTGGTTTTCTATATAGTTCAGTCCGCGGTAAATCGCTATGCCGTAAGAAGCGTGGACAGCATATTGACCTTCCTGAAGTTCGCCTGTTCCCTGAACAGCGGCTTCGGGGTGGTACTTGCTTCGTCTGCGAGCAGTTTTGCCGGTCGTTTGTTTGTCCGTTCGAGCAAAAAGTTCTGTTTCTCCTAGCAGGATCAGTTTTATGTCCGGGAAGATCGCCCCTTTCGCAAGGGGAATGGTTTCGATGGAGATTGATACAGAAGCAGTTGTTTCATCCTGCGCGAGTATCTGTTCAAAGCGGTCCGCTTCGCCCTGACTGCCGCAACATGCGGCGATGGTATACCCCTGTTGGCCCCAACGTTGCAACGCATCGCGTAACTGTTGCCAATGCCACTCGGGTGAGAGCGGACTGTGTCCATGTCTGCTTTCACCTCCGAGAAGTTCATGAAGTCCGTATACGTGAAGTGTTGCAATGTTCCCCCCGGCCTTCTCTTCGGGAGAATAGTCCAGACCATAAGGTTCAATAGAGACAGATTTCCGGTGGGCATAAGCGGACGCTTCCCAGCTTTTCCGGATTTCAGACGAGCAGAACTCTTCAAGGTGATGCTCAATTTGCTGAGGATCCCAGAGAACGAGAGTGTCGTCCGTGTTTATATAAGAAAAAAACGTGTGCTCCCGGTCGTCCGAGGCGAGCAGTTTTTCCCCGCGTGGGGGGATGTTGACGCTGGAGGTGGGCTCGATCGAGCGTTGGGAGTCCGGATCGAAGAAACGCATTGAGTCGATGGTATCGCCGAAAAATTCCAGTCGTATCGGATTCTCGTAAAGGGGCGAATAAACGTCCAATATACCCCCACGTCGAGCGAATTCTCCCGGTCTTTCAACTTGATATTCGTTGTCGTAATCCAACTCTGTCAGAATTTCTGCGAGCGCTTCTGGCCCGTATTCGCCGCTTCCTTCGCGAAGCTGGAAGCACTGTTCGCCGAAATCCCGCGGCTTCGGCGTGGCCGCCACTATCGAACTCGCAGTGCACACAAAAACCAGAGGATCATTGCTGAGGGCGGCGTACAGACAAGCGCATCGGCGGGACTCATCCGCCGGATCCCATTCACGGCGTGCTTCTCCGGTGATATCGGGGAGTTGATAAAGAGTACGCGACTCACCTAAAAGGTTGGTGTGGTCCCGAAAGGCCCGGAGTACTTCTTCTGAGGCAGCCACATCGGATGTTACAATGACAATCCGCCCTTCATCCTGTAAAAGCGTTGCCATGAGGGCAGGGGGCATTCCGGCCTTATCCAGTACTTTTATCCGGAGAGGCCAAGTCTGATTCCGGGGGGCTGTTTCAGCCCAGTGGACAAGCTTTGTGCGCCATTCCTGCATAAGAAGGTTGGGTGTAAGTTTAATGTCCTGGAATTCCTACAAAGCTGGTGTATCGCGTGGTTATAAACTTCTGAAACTGTATATTGGTTTGCTGCGGACTATGGACAATGGTCTTTATATAAAAAGAAGCAGTTTGCAGCGCTGAGCATAAATGGACCCGATATTTGTACCATAGAGGCGTGCCAAGCCGTAATATGAATATAATACATCCGCCGACTTTTTTATTGGGAAACGGCAATTTCCTGTGAATGGATAACATTATCCTACGCGTTTTATCCGGAGCGGAGCACACAGTCTCTGCCGGGGCTTCCGTAACGGCAGAAGCTAAACCAGTTGGATAATGCGGATGCGGATTAGTGCGCTCCAGATTTTACAAAGTTGCGGATGAAAGACGAAGGGATAATTACCCTGTCCCGAGCGGGATTAGTACACAAATGTTTTGACACTGTAAAGGTTGTTTGGGTTGCAGAATGGAGTAACAAAACGTAGAACGTACGCTACAGTACCTACGACAGATCGTGAAGTCCAGAGAAAAGGACCAGCGAGCGCACCAAATCAGTCAGAAATTCTGATTTGCCGATATGTGGTGTAAAAGGGTGGCAAAATAGTGAGTGTTTCTTATGGTTTCGCCTGACGAGACCGTGAAAGTTTACATGAAAGAGATCGGGCACATACCGCTACTGACGCCCGAAGATGAGCAACGCCTTGCGAAAGAGATAGCTGAAGGCTCTGAGGAAGCCCGACAGACACTGGTCCGAAGCAACCTGCGTCTGGTGGTTAAAATCGCGCACGACTTCAAGGGTTTGGGCCTGCCTCTGCTGGATCTTATCTCTGAGGGAAACATTGGGCTTTTACAGGCAGTTGAAAGATTCGACCCCGCTAAGGGGGCCAAATTCAGCAGCTACGCCGCCTGGTGGATTAAACAGGCAATGCGGCGGGCTCTCGGAAACCAGAGTAAAACAATACGGATTCCGATTCACTCCGCCGGCAAGCTGAACAAAATAAAGTCCATCCGTGTAAAGCTGCAGGACGAATTGCAGCGGGAACCCACCGATGGTGAAATCGCGGAGTGTTTGGATTTCAGCAAAAGGACGGTCTCGTGGCTGAAAAAGGCAGACTTAAAGGGTGTATCGCTGCAGGCGGCGCTTCGGGAGGAGGGCGAAGGAAAGATAGGCGACCTTGTTGCAGATGAGTCAGTGATGTCACCGGAAGAGATCGTCGATCATCATGACGCCCTTGAATGGCTGACGCACCTTGTTGAGGAGCTTGACGAGCGGGAGAAAAAGATCATAAAAATGCGTTTTGGACTTGGGAAATATTCCCCAAAAACACTGGAAGAAGTCAGTCAGTATATGGGAAAAACAAGAGAGCGGATACGCCAGATCCAGATGGAGGCCTTGCGTAGACTCAAAGCGTTATATGAAGAGAAGCAGTAATCCGGCAAGATTTCTGATCCAGAACTGAAAAAAGGAGATAAGTGCCTATGTTGGAAGTAAAACCTCGACAGAATGAAACAATTGATCGGACATTGCGACGGCTGAAGAAGAAGATGGATAAAGAAGGTACCCTTAAAGAGTACCGCAATCGGCGCTATTATGAAAAGCCGAGTGAGCAGAGGAAGAATCAACGACGCGGCATGTAACGTTAACGTCCAGTGCTCAATTGTTTTTCAGGGCAGGGTGGGTCGGCGTAAAGCCCATTTCTTGCAGTAAGTGCTGCTGTTGCCGGATGTTGGAAATTCCGCAGTAGGTCTGCAGGAGGCAGTCATCACAGCGTGGACGCACAGGCCTGCAGATGTTTTGACCATGCTGGACAAGGAGGGGGTTGATCCTGCTCCAGCGGTCGCGTGGTACCAGTTCCATGAGTGCCCGTTCAGTCTCTTCCACAGAACCTGTTCGTAGAAGGCCGAGCCGGTTGGATATTCGATGTACGTGGGTGTCCACGCACACAGCAGGCATGTGGTAGGCAAAAGACCGTACAAGTGTGGCTGTCTTCCGCCCCACGCCGGGTAAGCGGGTAAGGCTCTCAATGTCAGCCGGTACATTTCCGTTATGTTCCTGAATTAAGATGTCAGCCAGTGAAATCAGACGTTTTGCTTTCTGTCGGTACATTCCTACCGGATATATCAACTGTTCGATATACTCAGGCGTTACTTGTAAAAAGTCAGGAGGGCTCTCCAATACTTGGAAAAGCCTTTCTGCTGCGGCGTCCGTGACTGGATCCCGGGTGCGAAGGGACAGAACACAGGTTACAAGCGTACGAAACGGGTCGCGTTTATCGTCGGCATGGTTGCGGTAGGACGATTCCAGCAACCGGAAGAGGTTCGACAGGAAAGGGTTGAGTTGCAACGTGTAGAGGGAGAAAAAGGGGCGCCTGGCAAAAAATGTAAGGTGTGAGCTGCACCGGCAGTCACTGGCGCCGAACCCGCGTACAATCTCGGCTCCCTTCCAGTCACCTGTTTCACCGGCGACGCTGCATTCTCTGAGGGGGTTATCTGTGAATTCGACCTGGATGTCCACAATCTTTCCTTGCTCCAGCAAACGGTCCACATGCCAATGAGCTGTTTTGCTGGCGCGCATGTGTCTTTTCAGCCGCTGAGAAAGGCCGCGCATTGCACGTCCGGTATACACGTAGTATCCCGATTTGAATTCGCGCCTTTGATCAGCAATTCTCAACTCAACATTGTGCGGTAAACGAATCAGCAGCGTATAGACGCCTTTATCGGCAGGTTGCGGTACTTTTTTGGTATTGGCCATAGGGGCTGTTGTCCTGTCCTCAGAAGCGGCCCAGATCTTTGACCAGTTCAACGACGTCCCGGAATTCTTCGAGACTGACGTTTTCCGGTGTGGAGCCTTTGTGTTTCCAGTTTTTAACGGTCATTCCCCATTTGGTGGTTTTGATCCGATATTCTTCGGTCTCTTCTTTGACCTGCTCGGGGTATCGGGGTGAATTGTCAATGCCGAATTGTACGACGTTGTCCAATCCGAAAAACTCCCGGGGCGATTGTTCTCCCATTCCTTCACGTCGCCACCGTTCCACTGTGGCGGGCCATGAGTTTTCAACGATGGGAACCCTGTCAGCTTCCTTATGCTGGAACATACGGCTTATACGTTCGTTTGTGCTCAGTTCATCCATACGTAGAAACTCTTTCTGTATGTTTAACGTAGCTTGTTCAGGGCCTGTTCGAAGTGTTCGGCTGCATCGGTTTCTGTCAAAATTTTCACTTCTGGTTCCAACGTTTGAGCCTGCTTTAGATCCACATTCCCCGTATCGCTATGCAGACAATTGGCGGTAGCAAACGCCAAGGCCTTTGTGAGGCAGTCTTCCATGGATAGGCCCCTGAGCTGGTGGAAGACAAAAGATGCAAGCAGTGAATCACCGGCTCCAACTGTACTCCTGATACGCTCAGGACTGACCCGGCATCTTCCCGCTGTCATGCGGTCCTTATGGTAGGCTATAGCTCCCTCTGCGCCCAGAGATAGCAGCACGCTCGTGCGGTCGCCGGTGATCTTCTGAAGGGTAGAGGAAAGCTCCGACCAATTACGTATTTCGCTTCCGGCCCATTCCTCGAGTTCGCATACATTCGGTTTAAGCAGCGCAGGCTCGTAAGGCAGCAGCGGATTGTACGCAGCGGGGGCTGTATCACAAATGACTCGTGCCCCTGTGCGCTTTAATGTCTGCATAATTTCTTCAAGTCTCTTATTGCTGATCCCGGCCGGCAGGCTGCCGCAGAGAAATACGGGGGCGTGCGAGGGGATCCCGTTAAGCCTGTTAAGGAAGCGCTCGAATTCGGCTTTGTGGACAGTATAGCTTTGCGTCTTAATGTGCTGCTCTTGCTCTGTTTTCGGCTGGAGGATCGTTATATTCTCACGTGTGTGCCCCGGGACGGGCACCAGGCGGTTTTGCAGATGCCAACGTGCGAGTTCGTCTTCGAAGAAAGCAGACTCCTCTTGGCCGACGAAGCCCAGAACCGTAATCAGGCTGTATTCCTCCCGCTCCCTGCTAATGATTTGTAAATCCCGGGCAACATTCAGTCCTTTGCCCGCCGCTGTTTTTTGCGTGATTTCTCCTTCGGCCACTCCGTCGGGGTGGACGTTGTTGACTTGAATGACTGTATCAACCGCCGTATTTAATGCGATAGTGTAAAAGTTCATTGAAATCGTGCTAATTAATCTTCAGCTCTTCAATTCGTTTACAAGTTTCCCGTGAGGTGCCGCTCCTGTGCTACGGATTGTTCGCCGGATAAGGTTTCGGACAGAATTCACAGAATATGGAATTTCCAATCTACATGGTGCCGGATGCTTTTAAAGTAACATTTTTTACAAAAATGTGTTTTTTAAGGCCGGATTTGCGCTGTACAAAATCGAAAACATAATATGTTTAACAATCTGGTAATAAGTAATAGCGTGGATCAACAAGGCGTACCGTTACAGAGGGCAAATCGTTGATCCTCTGCCAAAAGTACGAATTCTTTATCCCCAGTATGGAGGTGAATTATGCATCAGGACAGCAATGCCTATATGGCACTTGAGGAAGTCAAAGCGGTAAAACATATCCCCCGCGGTGTGGAGCTGGCGGTGGATAATGAGAAAGTACGTCTGGAGTTTATTCTGGATGATGTCTTGCGGTTCAAAGTTTCCCGAGGCGGGAAGTTTGATCCGCAACCTACGTTCGCTGTTTCGTGTGACGAGTTCGGCGTCCCTGAATTTGCCGTACGCCGAAATCAGCGCTCAGTCAGCATTCGGAGCGCAAGCATGCGAGTGAACGTGCAGTTTTCCCCGTTTCATCTGGATATCGTTCGCACAACTGACGGGTCGACAGTGATGAAGTCTTCAAAAGGGAACACGTACCGTTATTTCAATGATGCATGGTATTGCGCTCAGACGACGCAGAGTGATGATGCTATCCTGGGGTTGGGTGAGAAGACAGGCGCCCTGAACCACAAAGGGCGAAAACTGAAAATGCTCAACACCGACATCCTGGCGCCGGCTGCAGACGGGACGTTCCGCAGCCGCGACCCGGCAGACCCGGAGAATAACCCGAAGTCCGACCGTTTCGACCCGTATTACATGTCGATACCTTTTTTCTACCAGCTTTCAGCGGCACGGCCGGATCTGGCTGCAGGTTTTTTCTTTGATAACGGGTACCCCATGAGTTTTGATTTTTCTGCGGCCCGCCAGGCACGTATCTCCGCCGAGGGGGGACAATTAACCGAATACATTTTCAGTGGTCCGTCCATGAAGTCAATCCTCAGCCGATACTGTCAGCTTACAGGGCGGATGTCTATGCCGCCGTTGTGGACGTTGGGCCACCACCAGTGTCGCTGGCACGATTATACCCAGCAGGAATGGCTTGAATTGGCTGAGCGTTACCGCGAGGAAGGTATTCCCTGCGACAGTATGTGGCTGGATATCGGATACATGAACGGGTATCGCGTGTTTACCTGGGACCGGGAGCGTTTCCCGGATATACACAAGGCCCTGTCCACGATAAGAGAAAAGAATTTCCGGGCGGTCACGATTGTTGATCCGGGCGTGAAATATGAAAACGGCAATCAGGTATTTGAGGAAGGCCGGGAGAAAAATTATTTCTGCAAAACCCAGAGCGGCGAACTGTACTGCGGGCATGTATGGCCGGGACGCACTGTGTTCCCCGATTTTGTGAAAGAGGATGTCCGTGCTTGGTGGGGACGTCTGAACGCTGAACATATGAAGACGGGGCTTCATGGTATCTGGAATGATATGAATGAGCCGGCGACAGGAAACGTTTCGCCGTACGAGATGCGGTTCGATCGGGACGGGGAAAATGCTTCCCATGAACGATACCGGAACCAGTACGGATTGTTAATGGCCAAGGGAACTTATGAGGGGTTAAAGAAGGCCTTTCCGGACCGACGGCCCTTCGTGCTGAGCCGGGCCGGGTCTCCAGGCATTCAGCGGTATGCGGCGAATTGGACCGGGGATAATATGTCGGAATGGTCTCACCTCGCGATGAGTGTGTACATGAACTGTAACCTTGGACTTTCCGGGCAGCCCTTTGTGGGAAGCGATGTCGGTGGTTTCGGTCTCGATACGGAACCCGAGCTGTTGGTGCGGTGGTACCAGTATGGTGTATTTCAGCCGTTTTTCCGGAATCATGCGGCAAAAAATACGCGTGACCAGTATCCGTGGTCATTCGATAAAAAGACAAAAGAGCGGATCCGGGAGGCCATCAAGCTGCGGTATCAGCTCCTGCCGTACATCTACACTTCTTTTGTAGCGGCCGGCACCACAGGTCATCCCGTCCAGCGTCCGCTCGTCTTCGACTATCAGGATGATCCGGAACTCCGGGACAATTGTACGGAGTTTTTATTTGGTCCTTCTCTGCTTGTCGCGCCGGTGCTGGAGGAGGGGGCACGCCGAAGGGAACTGTATTTGCCTGAAGGCTATTGGTACTGTTTTCATACCGGAGAACAATACGCGGGAGGTCGGTATGTTACGGTCGACGCACCGTTGAACAGATGTCCTGTTTTTGTAAAGGAAGGAACCGTGCTGCCGACGGCAGCTCCGGTTGAGTCAACGATGTGTTACGAGCCGGAAGAACTGACGTTGACTCTTTACTGTCCGGCCCGCCAGGGCGTGAGCGTTACGAGTGAACTTTACGAGGACGATGGTCTGACCAACAGTTACGAGTCCGGAGAGTTTGTAAAGACTGTTTTCAGTCTCACGCGCCGGCGTAATCAGCTCGATCTGCAGGGGACAGCATCCGGAAAAGGTTTCCCCCAATTCTGCAGGAATCGTTTTCGAGTCCGTTTTTGCGGTATAAATCTAGGGGAGACCACCATTACTAACAGTGGGGAGGACTTTGTTAAGAAATTCTCAATTCGTGAGTAATGCGGAATACTCGGAATCCGCGTAAAAACTCAGGTCAAGCCGGGGGAGAACGGGCAAGGCTGTAGCCAAAATCAGCACTGCCCGTTCAACGTACGCGCTTCTTCGTGCATAAAAGCTTCCAGTGAGGCGCGATTGGCGCGATTACGAAACGCTTCGAGCGCCGGATCTCCCGTTTCCTCCATCCATTTTTCAAGGCGGGCCTGAAGCTTTTTGAGTTCTGCATCGTAGCGGGGGTCGTCCACCAGGTTTGTAAGTGCATGAGGATCGTTCTTGAAATCGTAGAGTTCTTCCGGTACTCTGTAAAGGAACATATTCACCCGTTCTGCAATATCCGGGTCATCCTCCGCAGCTGCCTGCATTGCTTTCATCGTGCGGCCGGATTGGGATTCGTTCTTAAAGACCCGCTCGCCATTAGACCACGGATTGAATATGTAACCGAAGCGATGGTTCTGGACGCAACGCATGGGGTAATTACATTTCGCCGCGGTTTGGTGAAATTGCGTAAAGACGAAGTCGCGGCCATCCTGTTTTTCCCCTCGGAGGAGCGGAAGGAATGAATTGCCGTCCATCCCGGAAGGAGGTTCGACGCCGGCTGCGTCCAGTATCGTGGGCATAAGATCGATGCCGGATACAAAGTGCGTGCTGTCCCGGGAGCCCGGATTGACAGTTTCAGGCCACCGGACGATCCAGGGGGTTTTGGTACTGTGAAGATAGCAGTTTGTCTTGGAGAAGGGAAATGCCATCCCATTGTCAGAGAGAAAGATGACCAGGGTGTTCCGTTCGCAGCCGGCCTCCCGAAGAGCCTCCAGAGCCGCTCCCACAGTATCGTCGCATCTGCGTACGGAGCTGTAATATTCTGCGATTTCACGACGAACATCCGGTAAGTCCGGGAGGAATCCGGGCGTGGTAACCTCTTCAGGCGTAAACGTGCGAGAGGGTGCGACAGCGGCGGGGACATTTCCTTCTTCGTACCATTCGTCCCTGTCGTTTCCGTAAAAGGGGCGATGCGGATCGTGCGAGTTCAGCATGAGGAAAAACGGTTGGCCGGAAGTTTTTGCGTCCTGCACAAACTTCGATGTATATTGACGATAAATTGCCGGGTTCCGTCCGTGACCCAGATCATCCATGTCGTAGGTCATATCCCACTGGAATTCGGTATAAGGGGTGGAGTGTCCCACCTTCCCCAGGATGCCTACCGTGTATCCTTCTTCCCGGAGAAGCTCCGGGATTAGGGGGATGCCCGGCGTTCTTAAACGAAAGAATCCTTCACCTCCGTTCCTATGTGGGTAACGACCTGTCATGATTGCAGAACGGCTGGGCTGACATACCGAAATGTTGACGTGTGCATAGTCGAAACACATTCCGTCTGCGGCCAGTTGGTCGAGGTTCGGGGTCGTTCCGGGGTCGGGACAGCCGTATGCGCCCACAGCGTCCCAGTTCATGTCGTCCGCAGTGATCAGCAGCACGTTGGGGCGTTCGTTCATTTGTCTGTCTTCCTATCCTTTGACGTTGTAATGCTTTGGTGACAGTCAGAAATATCAAAGCCGAAGAACATATTCAGGTAATATGATCCAACTTCCCGCAGATACAATTTCGCCTGGTCTGATGATCATGGCCTGTGTTTGGTAACCAGGAGAATCTATGATAGAGTATACCTAAGCAGTCAATGAAGGGTGACGTCTAGTGCAAATGCCGGGTAAAAAGACGAACGCGCAAGAAGGTAACCAGTCCATGCCGCGCCGGGAAGGCATCGAACGGCGACGGTACGAACGGCGGAGAGTAAACGATTGTCATTTGTATTACAGAGAGAAGAGGCTCGCAAATCTTTTTCGCCGGGGACAGCAGGGAGCTGGTATATTGCCCGGATTTGCCGTTGATCTGAGTGAAGGAGGCGCCCAATTCCTGAGTAAAGAGAAAGAGGAAGAAGGGAAGAAAATTGAAATTTTTTTGGATGCACCGTCTTTGCCGGAAACACTGAAAATGACAGCTGTCGTACGATGGTGTGAGAAAGTACCTGAAAGGAATGCTTACCGCATAGGGGTGGAATTTATCAGGATGTCCAAAGATATGGCGCGTACGATCCGTTCTCTTGTTGATGATTCCATCGTGCGGGGGATGAAAAGGGAAACCCGCAAGCCTCATTGAGTTCATTCTGTTTTCCATCTGATTTCCCCGGCGGGGCGAGCATATTTTCCAGCGTGTATCAGTTGAACCTCGTGCCCCTCACAGAATCGGACGAGCGGTTGTTTCACCACCGGCTCCTTAGATGGATATTTGACAATGCCGGGGTCGGACTCATATCGTGCTAGACCTCGAACTCAGGCCAACTCGTTGAACATGACGTGCACGTGATGTCATTACCTACGATGTGGCCGAATCCACTGATGGAAGAATCTTTGGAGCTTTTGCTTTGAGTTATATCATCTATTGTCCAGACAAATGAATAAAAAAAGGTAGAATGACACATGTCAAAACCCAACATCCTCATCATCTTAAGCGATGATCACGGCTACGGCGATGTATCCTGTCATGCCGGGCCGAATATCAGGACCCCCAATATCGACGCTATCGCAGCAAACGGCATGCGTTTCGCCCGGTTTTATGCCAATTCCCCTGTTTGTTCACCCAGCCGCGCGGCGTTACTGACCGGTTGCAATCCGGATAGGGTCGGGGTACCCGGGGTCATACGTACTCAGGAAGAAAACAGCTGGGGATACTTTGATCCTTCTGCCGTCACGCTCCCGCAAATGCTTAACCAGGCAGGGTATCACACTTCCATTATCGGGAAATGGCACCTGGGGCTTGAACCGGAAAATCATCCGTGTGAACGGGGGTTCGATCTGTTCCGCGGTTTTCTGGGAGACATGATGGATGACTACTACACGCATCGGCGGTGCGGTTATAACTATATGCGGCACAATTACGAAACAATCGATCCGGAAGGGCATGCCACGGATTTATTCACCGATTGGAGTATTGAAACCATTCGGCAAAAAGCGCGGAATGACGAGCCGTTTTTTATGTACTTAGCCTACAATGCACCCCATACACCTATTCAGCCACCGCAGGATTGGGTTGAAAGCGTACAAACGCGCGAACCTGACATCAGTGAACAGCGGGCCCGCTACATCGCCCTGGTCGAACATATGGATGCGGGCATCGGCCGGGTTCGAGAAGCTCTACGTGAGTCGGGTATCGAACAGGATACGCTTGTTGTCTACGTTTCGGATAATGGTGGAGCAGAAGACGCGGGTGCTTACAATGGACCGTTCCGCGGGTCAAAAGCCCATATGTATGAAGGCGGCATCCGAGTCCCATGTTTTGCGGAATGGCCGGGGCAGATTCCGGCAGGCCGGGTTTCTGAGCAGGTCGCCATACTCAGCGATCTGTTCCCCACGGCCTGTGAAGTTGCGGGCATCGACGCACCTCAGCATATTGATTCGCATTCTGTTCTGCCGACGTTGTTGGGCGAGAATCAGGATTTCAGCGAGCGGTTCTATTACTGGGTTCGACGCGAAGGGAATACGGCGCCCACGCAGATATATCTGGGGCAGGACTATCATGCTGTCCGCAAAGGTGACATGAAGTTGCTTCATGACGACCCGTTTCGTCCCCTTGAGCTGTATGACATGGCAAAAGACCCGCAGGAAGAACAGAATCTCTCTGAGACCGCCCAGTCGGCGTTCGAAGAATTGTCCCGATTCATGCAGGAACAGGTCCAGAAAGCAGGCGCTGTTCCGTGGCAGAAAAAGACAGAAAACGAAGAATAACATTGCCCAAAAAACCGGCTGCTTTTCGCAGCTGACGGATGAATCTTGTAAAGCACCCCATTTTTCTACGCATACTGGAAGCAAATTTACGAGGATCTGCATTATGGCCGATAACCGTCCGAACATCATTTTTATCATGACAGACGATCATGCCTCCCACGCCATGAGCTGTTACGGCAGCCGGATTAACAGAACGCCGAATCTGGACCGGATCGCCAACGAGGGGATGCGCTTTGACAATTGTTTCTGCACAAATTCCATATGTACCCCCAGCCGTGCCACCATTCTGTCGGGCACATACAATCATATCAACGGGGTGACAACGCTGAGCACCCCTATGGACAACCGAACGCTCACATTCCCTAAAATTCTGCAGGACGCAGGCTATGAGACCGCAATCTTTGGGAAATGGCATTTGGGTATGGGGCCGGAGCACTGTCCCACGGGCTTCGACGACTGGGCTGTCTTGCCTGGTCAGGGCAAATATCATAACCCGAGTTTTATTTTGCCCGGCCCTGACGGCGGCACAACGAAGAGCGTGAAAGGCTATGCCACGGACCTCATCACCGATATGTCATTGGACTGGTTGAAACAGCGGGATGGGACAAAACCGTTCTGCCTTCTGTGCCACCATAAAGCCCCCCATGGCCCATGGTATCCGGACGAGAAACACGCCCATCTCTATCTGAACGAAGATATCCCTGAACCTGAAACACTCCATGACGATTACTCGAATCGTTCGTATGCGGCCAACGCCGCAGACATGCGAATTGAGGATTTAAAGCCGAATGCCCTGGACGGGGAGCCCCCTGATAATCTGTCCCGTGAAGAAGCCCGTAGATGGGCGTACCAGCGTTATATCAAGAAATATCTGCGGGTCATCGCCAGTGTGGACGATAACGTGGGGCGCCTGCTCTCGTATCTGGATGAAACAGGCCAAGCGGAGAACACCATTGTGATCTACACCTCCGATCAGGGCTTTTTCCTCGGCGACCACGGCTGGTACGACAAGCGTTTTATTTATGAAGAATCTCTCCGCATGCCGTTTATTGTACGGTATCCTAAGGAAGTCGAAGCCGGGAGCGTAAGTAAAGAGATGGTACTGAATACGGACTTTGCCCCGCTGTTCCTGGATCTTGCTGAGACAGAGATCCCGGAAAGCTTTCAGGGACGAAGCCTTCGGCCGCTGTTACAGGGCAAGTCACCCGAAGATTGGCGACAGTCAATGTACTACAGATACTGGATGCACAAGGACGGGGTTCACAATGTCTATGCCCATTACGGTCTACGTACGCACCGGTATAAATTGATTTACTACTACAGCGACGCACTGGGCCAACCCGGAACGCGTGAGGAATCCCACCCGCCTGAGTGGGAGCTTTTCGATCTCGCAGAAGATCCCTGCGAACTGAACAACGTTTATCACGAGCCTGCCTACGCGGAAATCATCCCCCAACTCAAGGATGAACTTCATCGCCGTCAGGCGGAGGTGAAAGATAAAGGCGTAGAAGAGGTGGGGTGAGTGTCATTTCGATTTAGGTATGGCTCAGCTTCACGTCTACCTACAGGATTCTCAAAGAATAGCGATCATTGGAGAAACTTTTTATGTCGGAGCAGATCGAACAATTACTCGCGGAAATGACGGTATCGGAAAAAGTCGGCCTCTGTCATGCAGCAACCAAGTTTACCTCCGGAGGCGTGGACCGATTGGGGGTGCCGCGCCTCAGCATGTCTGACGGACCTCACGGCGTGCGATTCGAAATATGTGCAGATTCGTGGGATCCCGTGGATACAGACGAAGATTACGTTACATATCAGCCTACGGGTACGGCTTTGGCGGCGACCTGGAGTCGGGAATGTGCCCGTCGCTTCGGGGAAGTATTGGGTGCGGAAGCTCGGGACCGCGGCAAAGATGTCATCCTGGGGCCGGGCATCAACATTATCCGAACGCCTTTATGCGGCAGGAACTTCGAGTACTACGGGGAAGACCCCTGTCACATTTCGGAAATGGTCACACCGGTGATTCAGGGTATCCAGTCCCAGGATACAGCCGCGTGTGTGAAGCACTACGCCCTCAACAACCAGGAACTTAATCGACACGGGGTGGATGCCCGCATCGACGAACGTACACTGCGTGAGATTTATCTGCCGGGCTTTGAAGCAGCAGTAAGAACGGGCGACGCGTGGACTGTAATGGGAGCATACAATCTGGTCCGCGGTCAGCATTGCTGCCACCACGACTACCTGCTCAACCACATTCTGAAAGACGAGTGGGGGTTTGACGGATTAGTGGTGTCCGACTGGGGCGGAACCCACGATACATACGAAGCTGCACGCCACGGGCTGGATATAGAAATGGGGACACCTCCTTTCCCCAATGGTGATTACCTGGGGGCAGCTTTTGAAAACGCTGTTGAAAATGGTGAAATTGAAGAGGCTGTTCTTGACGACAAAGCACGCCGTATTCTTTACGTCATGGAGCGTGTGGGATTGTTCAGCGACAAACGGAAATCGGGTGCACGTAATACAGCGCACCATCAGCAGACAGCTCAGGATATAGCTGAAGAAGCGACAGTACTACTGAAGAATGACGCGAACGTTTTACCATTTAATGCTGCGGAAATCAAGCATCTCCTGGTCGTGGGCGATAATGCAGTACGCCAACACCATCTGGGCGGGAACAGTTCGGCAGTGAAAGCCCTGTACGAAGTTACCCCCCTGGAAGGTATAAAGCAGTATGTAGCCCCCGACACAACGGTTGAATTCATACAAGGTTATCCGGATCGTCAGACCGGGGAACCGATCCCGCCGGAAATGCTGGACATTGCAGATACCAGCGCAGGCACCCGGGGGTGGCTGGCACAGTTTTACAACAACCGCAGTTTTGAAGGCGAACCGGTCGCAACTCGCACAGTGGCCACGCCGGAGCTTGACTGGGAGAAAGAGTTGCCGGAAGGTGTCGACCCCGAAGAGTTCTCCTGCAGGTTTGAAGCGCTATTGATGGCCGGAGAAGACGAACAATGGACGTTTCATCTGGAAAGTTCTTATCATGCAAGCCTGTTCGTGAACGACGAACCCCTCATCCCCAGAAGAGATCCGGGTAACCCGGAACACGGGAAAGGGGATATAACGTTGGTCAAGGGGCAGCAGTATCGGTTGACGGTGAATGTCGTGCCGCATCCCCAGGCTTCACCCGCACCCGTGCGTTGTGGCGTGGACCGGAACCAGGGGGTCAATGATGAAGAGACTGGGCAGATGCTGTATCAAAAAGCCGAACAAGCGGACGCGGTCTTGTTTTTCGGTGGGCTGAATCACTTATACGACCTGGAAAGTTGTGATCGTCCGGACATGAAACTGCATGACGGCCAGGATGACATAATCCCGAAATTGGCCGCTGCGAATCCGCGCACGGCCGTGGTCCTGGTCGCCGGTGCCCCGGTTGAGATGCCCTGGATCGAGGAAGTGCCGGCCGTCGTCCAGATGTGGTATGCGGGAATGGAGGCCGGACATGCAATCGCCCGGATGCTTTTCGGGGAGGTCAACCCATCCGGCAAATTACCCTTCTCCTTCCCCCGGAAGCTGGAAGACAGTCCGGCGCACTATCTGGGAGACTATGACGCCGAAGTGTGTCACTACCGGGAAGGCGTGTTTGTGGGGTATCGTTGGTTTGACACCTACGACATCGACCCATTGTTTCCTTTTGGTCACGGCTTGTCTTATACGGAATTCGAATACTCTGACCTGCACTGTAGGGCTCTTGACCGCGACGATGACGTCGCAGCAGAAATCAGTGTAAAAGTGAGAAACAGCGGCGAGTGTGCCGGAAGCGAAGTGGTGCAACTGTACGTATCCGACCAGGCATGCAGTGTGCCACGCCCAAAACGGGAACTGAAAGGATTTGGAAAAGTATACCTCGAAGCTGGCGAGGAAAAGCAGATCAATTTTGAGGTGACTCGGCAGATGCTGTCTTTCTTCCACCCGGTCAAACGCAGGTGGACGTTCGAAGCTGGTGCGTTCACAATCGAAGTCGGCTCCTCTTCGCGGGACATCAGACTGGCGGAGAAGCTGACAATCTCGTAGAGACAGTTGGTGAAAAGGCGGTTCGAACACTCAGCAGTGTCGTAATTCTTGACAAAACGAAGATTAAAAAAGGCAAGATAATATCATGGATTGTATCAGCCTGAACGGCGAGTGGCATGTTGAAGACACGTATGGTGAGTATGCTGTGCCGGCGAAAATTCCGGGGCAGGTCCACCTGGATCTGTTGGCGGCGGAACAGATTCCGGATCCGTTTTACCGGGATAACGAAGAGGAATTGATGTGGATCGGAGAGCGGGATTGGGTATACAGCCGTACATTTACGGTGAGTTCCGAGTTGCTGCAGCGTAACGTCGTATTGCTTCAGTGTCAGGGGCTGGATACGGTTGCTGAGGTATATATCAATGGGTACACTGTGGCACAGGCAGACAATATGTTTCGTACTTGGGAATGGGATGTTAAACCCTTTCTTGAAGAAGGCGCAAACAGCATAGAGATACTGTTCAGATCCGTGTTCTCTGAAATCGGCCGTTTGCAGGCAAAAGGGTATTACAAATCGGGCGACGGTAAAATTCGCCTGGACGGGCATTGTCAAGTTCGTAAAGAAGCCTGCAATTTCGGATGGGACTGGGGAATCAAGTGTGTCACGTGCGGCATTTGGCGTCCTATACAGATCATAGCGTATGACTGCGCCCGTCTGGACGGCGTCAATATCCGGCAGGTGCACGGGCAGAGAAATGAGCCTGTAAATATTAATGTCGACGTTACCGCAGAACAGACCGGCACGAGTAATTTGGAGGCAGAAGTGGTGCTGTCCTTTGAAGGTGAATGTATTTCGAGCGACACCGTAAGGCTCAAAGAAGGGAATGGTGAAACAACGTTCTCAGTGGAAAACCCCCGGCTGTGGTGGCCGAATCAGATGGGCGAACAGAACCTGTACAACGTGACGGTTTCACTCAAAAGCAGTGACGGTGATACGCTCGACCACACAGAGAAACGGATAGGCCTGCGCACGTTAAACTTAGTGGAGGAAAAAGATCAGTGGGGGGTCTCTTTCCGCTTTGAAGTTAATGGGGTCCCATTCTTCGCTAAAGGTGCCAACTGGATTCCTGCAGACGTGTTTCAGCCGCGAGTCACAGACGGGATGTATCGCCACCGCCTCCAAAGCTGTGCTGATGCAAACATGAATATGGTCCGTGTCTGGGGCGGAGGTATTTACGAAGAAGATATTTTCTACGAGATTTGTGACGAATTGGGCCTCTGTGTCTGGCAGGACTTTATGTTTGCCTGCGGTTCGTATCCGGCGAGTCGCAAGACCTTTATGGACAATGTTGAAGCTGAAGTTGAACAGAATCTTAAACGGTTGCACCACCACCCTTGTGTAGCGCTGTATTGCGGTAATAATGAAATGGAAGGATTTGTGGAGAATCATGGCGGCAAGCTCGGAGTGATGAGAAAAGACGAATACAGAATGTTATTCGATGAATTACTTCCCCGCCTCGTGCAAGAGCATGACCCGGATGTCGACTACATCCCCAGCAGCCCGTATTCACCCGGAGAGCATCGCCCGGATCCTCACGCCGAATGGGCCGGAGACGACCACGTGTGGGATGTGTGGCATGGTTACGAACCCTTCGAGTGGTACCGGACATCATTCCATCGCTTCTGCAGTGAATATGGGTTTCAGAGTTTTCCCGAACCGAAAACCTGCCGTGCCTTTACAGCTGAGCAGGACCGGAATCTGAACAGCCATATAATGAACAAACATCAACGCTGCGATGCCGGTAACGCCAAGATGATCAACTACATGCTCGATTGGTACTGTTTGCCCTCCGGTTTCGAGAACGGCGTATGGCTGAGTCAGATTCAGCAGGGACTTGCCATTAAGTATGCTGTGGAGCATTGGCGACGGAATGTTCCGCGTTGCATGGGGTCGCTGTACTGGCAGATCAATGATTGCTGGCCCGTCGCAAGCTGGGCGTCTATCGATTGTTTCGGCCGATGGAAAGCATTGCACTACATGGCAAAGCATTTTTATGCACCCTTATTGCTCTCGGGGGTGGAGGACGCAAAACGAGGTACCGTCGAACTGCATGTGAGCAGTGACTGTCTGCAGGAAAAGCAATGCGATATTGCCTGGGCCGTGACTGATCTTGAGGGACGGGAGATACATTCGGGCAATGAACACCTTACGGCCGCCGCCAATGCGAATACGCGGGCCGCAACGCTTGAATTAGACCATCTCATAAGGGAGTATACGCCGCGTAATCTTTTGATCTGGCTGGAATTGTACAGCGGAGGCGAATGCGTTAGCACAAATTTTGTTATGTTTGCCCGCCCGCGGGACTGTCTTCTGCCTGATCCTCAAATTCAGAGCGGAATAACGAGGAACGATGATGGTAGTTTTGACGTAACGCTGGAGGCGGACAAGCCGGCTCTGTGGGCATGGCTGGAACTGGCCGACAGCGATGCGCTGTATAGCGACAACTTCATTTGTCTTCGCCCTGACCGAAATTACAACATACGCGTAACCCCCGAGCGCGAGTTATCGAAAGAAGCGTTTGCCGATCAGCTGAAAATTCGCAGTATTTATGATACCTACCAATAATCTTTTTTAACAACGGCTGCACGGTTGCCGAATTCCGGGAAGAAACGAACCTACGGGCGTTGGGCTCGGATTTACGGGATTAGGCTGGATGCAGCATAAACAGGGGAGCGAAGTTTTCTCTTCTTGTAAACAAACAAAGGAGCAGTAGGGATGGACCTGAACGAAAAAGTACATGAAATCACTCCTAAAGCCTCTCACGCCTCGGATCCCGCTCTCGCGGTTAAAGACTCCGACAAAGGACCCATTTTTGGAACAGCGTTCCTTGTAACCACAGAGCATGAGCGGCAGAGTCAACAGGTTACAGAAAGCGTTTACTTACGATTCGGTTCGCCGGAGAATATGGATACGTGTGTTGAACTCGTGTCGTCTTCCCGGGTGTATTTGTTCGCGCCCGCCGTTACGAGAATGTCCGGCGGATTTCTCGTG
>CAJXKU010000019.1 GCA_913055945.1 uncultured Lentisphaerota bacterium
TGATATATCACACCGTTCCTCGCCTTCCCGGAGCAGGTTACGCGAGGCACGCTGCCCCGTCACGAGACGCAACGCACCTATAACGAGAGACTTACCGGTCCCTGTCTCCCCGGTTAGAACATTAAAGCCCTGCTCGAACTCTATCTCTGCCTCGGGCACTAACGCAAAATTCCGTATGTGCAAAAATTCGAGCATGCATCCCCCATAGGTTTTCTCGGTCTACTGAGCAGGTTGATCGCTTTCAGAATTCCCTGATAGCTTACCACGAAAGTATACGTTCTATTCAGCGGTCCCAACCATAAGTAAGATAACTCGTGCTGTAACGTCTGGTTGACAATATGGTCTGTGGTAATAAAATTATCAACTGAGCTCAGGCGCAGGTTGGTCCTTTTTATAAGCCGGATTGAGTGGAATGCTGGGGGTACAGTTTTTTGGCGGAGAGAAAAAAGCGAACGTTAACGGCCGTTGGGGCATTGTTCCTCGTATGCGTGCTGGTGGTGGGGATGGCCTTCTCCTTACCCCCTTTACGCTCCGCATTGGTAGGATTTGCCACGCCTTTGATGAAAACCACTGCCCGGATCCACCAGATAACACAATCCGCCCTGGGGAACCTTCTTCCTTCAGGCCGGAGCAGGGTAGACCGCCTGGAGGACTACAGAAAAAAAATCGAACGTCTCGAGGTCCAACTGGCTTCCGCCAAACGAGCCCGCCGGGAAAATCGCCGTTTGCGCAAACAATTGCAACTATCCGCCCGGCCTGAGTGGAATATTACCCACGCCAGAGTTGTTGCCAGAGATCCGCTTTCGTGGAACATAAGGTTCCGGATTGATCGAGGAAGCGCACAGGGAGTGAGAAAGGGGGACTGCGTATTGGTTGACGGGACATACGTTGCCGGAATCATTAAGGAAACTACCGCCAGGACCGCTACAGTCGCCACTGTGGCTGCGCCCTCCTGCCGTGTAAGTGTGCGCATCAGGGGAACTCACGGTTTCGGGATTATGCGCGGATCCCGTCAAACCCGCTGGTATTCCCCCGTCTATAGTGTCGTTGAATACCTGCCGCCGGATGTTTCATACGAAAAAAGTAAACTCGTGGAAACATCCGGCCTCAGCTTACAAATCCCCGGCGGCTTACCTGTAGGGCGCCTAACGCCCTGGGATGACAGCAAAGGCGAAATCAGCCGGACGGTCAACACTCTTTATAAAGAAACAAAGCTGACCCCCACTGCCGATTTGCAGGACATTCAATTCGTCGCGGTCGTATCTAAGGAGAGAACGGAAGCGCTTAAGAAAGCGATGAGGGAATAACTGATCGTGAATAAATGGGTATGGATTCTGTTCGGCGCATTCTTTGCTCTTTTCTTCGAGCTGTTCTGTGCCTATAACCGACTCGCACTACCTTCGGTAGCTGTGCTGTGCTTTTACATGGGGGCAGTTTTCGGATGGCGAAGAGCGGTGGTTCCTTTTATCGTCGTCGGCAGTGTTCTCGATCTGGTATTGGGAAGAACGGTGCCTTTTACACCTATGCTGGTGCTTCTGGTCTCTCCGTTGGGGGCTTTGTGTAGTAAATTTTCTATACGAAGCAGTATCGGCACTTTCTCTCTGCTTGGGAGCACGTTGTTATGTGTGAGCATTTTCATCCTGAGCGGAGTAACAGAACTGTTTGCTGTTACCTTCCTATCTTCAGATGGTTGGATCTATACGTTGTGGAGTCACGCGGTATTCACCGTTTCGCCTTTTATTTTAACTCCGACTTTTATATTTATCCTGGATAAAATTGCACCAAGTATGGACGTAGCCAGTCTCCGCCAAACTATTTCCGAATGAAATGCAGAACGAACAAAATCGCGGGTAAGAACTCATGCCGCCGGATAACAGGCTGCTCGAAAAACGACGAATTTGTTTGCTTGGGGTCCTCTTCCTGACTGTTCTGGCCGTTCTGCTGGCACGGATATACCACGTACAGCTGGCCCACACTGAAAAACACCTGCAGGCCGTACGCAATCAGTCCATTCGCCGGATACGGCTAAGTCCTGTTCGGGGACAAATCCTCGCCTCTGACGGCAATACCGTCTTAGCGGGAAACAAGGCGGCCTATCACGTCATCCTCCGCCCCACGGAAATGCGCCAACCAGGGCCGCGGTCCAATACAGTGAAACATATAAGGAAACAACTGGATCGGATCAAGTATATACTGAACCGTTCCACGACCCTCTCCTCTAAAAAGATTAAGAGACATCTGCGCATAAATCCCGCTTTACCGATACGAGCATTTGAAAACCTAGATGCCGTTGAATTAGCCCGGGTGTCGGAAATCCTGCCCGAAATAAGAGGTATGAGCGTACAGACAAAGCTCCAGCGTAAGCATTCTTTCCCCAAAGCAATGTCGCATGTGCTGGGGTTCACCGGCCATCGCCACCCTTCCGGCGAGGATATTCGCGAAGAATTTTCTTACGTGAAGCCGCAACTGGTGGGAAGAGCTGGCCTTGAAAAAACCTTTAACGAGCAATTACAAGGTAGCGGCGGAACAAAACTCGTTCGCGTAAATACCTTGGGATTTGTGCACGAAACCCTCAATGTAAGTGAACAACCGCGACGCGGAAACGACCTGATCCTCAGCATTGACGTGGAGGCACAGAAAATCGCTTCCGAACTTATCCAGGGGCGAGAAGGGGCAATCGTGGTTCTGAACGCGCGCAACGGGGCTGTTCTCGCCATGACGTCCTCGCCTTCCTACCATCTTGACAAGCTTTCCAGCAAGCGATATAAACAACTCGCAGAGGATGAAAAAAGGCGCCCCCTGAACAATCGCGCCATCAGGGCACAATACTTACCGGGGTCCATTGTGAAGCCGTTAGTTGGCCTGGCGGCATTAAACGCCGGCACAATCACGCCCGGAACACGCTTCACGTGCCGAGGCAGACATGAAAAATTCGACATCGGTTGCTGGCTTGAAACGGGACACGGCAACATTGATTTGATAGAAGCTTTGGAACACTCATGCAATACTTATTTCATAAACGCCGGCGTTGAGACGGGGATGAAAAGTATCAAACGAATGCTGCAATCATGTAATCTGGGCCGCCGCCCCGGCATTCCACTTCCGTACGCGGGTAAAGGTGTCATTCCTTCGGCTGCGTGGATAAAACGCAACACAGATCGCAGCTCCTGGCTCCCGGTGGACACCGCATACATGAGCATCGGCCAGCAGGCTATAAACCTCAGCCCCCTTCAGGCTGCGCTTTACACAGCAGCAATTGCGAACGGGGGCACCGTATACGAGCCATATCTTGTCAAAGCAATCCGGAACCCGAACGGAACAATCATAAGAAAAGCCGCCGCTCAACCCCAAAACACGATCGACGTCAATGCTTCGCATCTACAGACCATACAAAAGGGGATGTATGAAGTGGTAAATTCCTCCTCGGGCACCGCAAAACGTGCCCAGAACCGGGCCATATCTCTCGCGGGCAAAACGGGCACCGCTGAAGTGATAAGACCTGGCAAACCGGATTACAACAACACATGGTTCGTCTGCTACGGGCCGGTCAAAAACCCCCAATATGCAATGGCCATTCTTGTGGAGGACGGCGATAGCGGAGGCAAAACTGCGGCGCCTCTGGCCGGCAGATTCTTCGCGCGTTGGTTATCCGCCGCAGACGCGAATTCGTAAATTGATTAGACCTAGATCACCCAGTTAACCGCCCCAGTTCCATGTCTCTGCGACGCGACTTAAGGCAAACACAGAAGCTTATATCCTTCGTGCGTCATCTTTGCAAAACATCCCTCACTTTGACGAATTACCAGACCTCACGCTGAAGGACAACCAGAACGCCTGAAGTAAAGGCAGCTCTCTGCTGGAGACGGCGGTCCGCCGCCGTTATGAAACGCGGCCTAGAAACGGACGAGGACGTCCGTCCCCATACAATGGTACCGCTCAGGCGTTCTGGTTGTCGTCAAAACCGCAGTACGTGCTTGAGTTCTGGAGAGCGGGACCCCTTCAGAGATGGGCAGACGCCGGTATTCCTCACAAAGAACATCCTACTTCCAGCATCTTTATGCCGCAGGGCTTCCCGTGTCAAGATCGAAACCCCAGTGGATTATTCACGCGGTGCTCCGTGAACACGAGATCTCACATGCAGCGGCTTTTCGTACACAGCGACCCGATCAGACGCCACGCCATACACCTCCTGCAGCGTATTCGTATTTACCATCACCTCCGGTTTATCCGGCCCCATCGTGCCGCCTCGTGACAGAAAAACAATCTCATCACAGAAAGATAAGGCGACATTCACATCATGAACGACGGCCGCCACAGTCAACCCCTCTTCAGTTACCCGACGCCGGATAATCGAAAGGATTTCCGAACTGTGTTTAATGTCCAGACTGGCTGTCGCTTCATCCAGCAGCATAGTTTCCGCCTGCTGCGCCAATGCCCGAGCGACAAACGCAAGCTGTGTTTCGCCCCCGCTCAAAAGGGTCACCGGACGCTTACGCAGACGTTGGAGGCCCGTACGCTCAATCGCTTCCTCAGCAATGTTCCTGTCTTCCCTGCTCAATGCTCCGGTCAGCCCGTGGTGGGGGCGTCGCCCCATGGCAACCAACTCCTCGACTGTAAAGTCGAAAGATGCCGCCGGATTCTGCGGTACGACCGCCATACGGCGTGCCAGTTCCTGAATGCTGAACTGCGTCAGTGGAGAGTCGTCGAGTCTGATTTCACCTTCCCACGGTCTATAGCGCCGGTTCAGCAGGCGCAAAAGGGTACTCTTCCCTGCCCCATTGGGGCCGAGAATACCGAGGACCCGCCCCCGCGGCACGACCAGTGAGACATTCTCCAGCAGAGGTTTCCCTTTCGTATAGCCGAATGTAAGATTTTCCGCCGTCAACATAGTATGCTATCGATTTCCCTGATCCGCCCTTTACGCCAAGGAAGGCGCCCGGCGATGTTTGATAAGAAGAATGCAGAAAAACGGTCCACCCAAAAGCGATGTAATCACTCCCACCGGAATCTGCCCCGCGAAAGACATAGCCCGTGCCAGAATATCTGCGCCCATAAGCAGAGCACCGCCGGCCAATATCGAAAGGAGCGCTAATCGGCGATGACCGGGCCCCACGATCATCCGCAGTCCATGGGGAACCACCAATCCCACGAAGCCGATGACCCCGCTCACAGCCACCGCCGCCGCAGCCAATAATGACGCAAAGAAAACCAGAAGCTTCCGCGTATTCTCCACGTCTACACCGGCGGCATGCGCGTGATCCGGTCCCAGACACAACAGATCCAGCTCCCGTACAAGCACAAGCAACCCGACGACGCCGATGCCGAAATAGGGCAGAAATATGGCAAGTTCCGACCATCCCCGCCCCGACAGGCTCCCCAGGATCCAGAACACAATCGTGGTCAACGATTCTCCTGACACGGATTTAATGAAACTGATAGCTGCGGAGAATATCGACCCCACCACGATCCCCGCCAGGATCATACTGCGCGGATCCAATCCTTTCCGTGCGCCGCTGATGAGCAGCACCAGAAACAACGTTATCCCTGCGCCAGCTAACGCCAGAAAGGGCAGAAGCCACATGCTCAACCCGATCAGGATCGCTATACTCGCACCGAAGGCGGCGCCCGACGAAACGCCCAGGGTGTACGGTCCAGCCAAAGGATTCGTCAGAAGGCCCTGGAACACAACGCCCGCCTGAGCCAGCGCAGCCCCGACAAAGAAAGCCAGGATCATTCGCGGCAGACGGATGTTCCACAGGATCAAATCCTCCGTCTCAGTTGCCTGCCCGCCCAAAGACCGCAGGATTTCGGTCATCCCCAAATCCGCCGGCCCCACGGCAAGCCCAGCGGGCACGAGAATCAGCAGAGTCAGGACAAGCCCGGCGAACAGAAAGGCCGTCGACCAACGATGCGCTCCTTCGTCTGCATTGTCTTTAGAAGATCCATTACTCATATTGCTTCAGGATAAGTTTGGGCGGTTGTTGTAATCCACACGGCACAAGATTGCAGCCTTCATACCAGTCGTCCTCGGCAGGCTCAAAATTCGAAGGGCCCACCGCCCGAGGTGCGGCGTTGCGCTGATGCAGGGGGCCGTGAGAATTGCGCCGATGGCCCAGCACCTGGACCGATAAATTGCGCGACTTCAGATTTTCCCGAAAATAATGCGTAATCTCAAGCTCATTCGGCGGCCAGGCAATAAGACCGACCTCCTGATTATCTATAAGCACGCGGACAGCCACCCCATGGTACTCATCGAGTCGGAGAAAGCATCTTTCGTGTGATTGCACTTGTGGCTGTACCGCTACGTTATACGTGACATGCCCTGCGTAAAAAGGCATACCCTGCTTCGTCCAGTCTCCCGCCTCCAGAGAGGTGGGAACCGAGGTTATGCGGGGAGCAGATTCGGCCAAAGTCACCCCGAAATCACCAAGCAGATAGACGATTTCAAGCCCAGGGAATGAAGCATCGTAGACAAGACGCATCTGCAACGTGTTTCTGCCGAGGCAAAGCTGTGCCGGGTCGATCGGCAAAGTTCTTAAAGAGCGATCCACCCACCATCCGCTATCCGTGTCGGGGTCGATCCTGTGCCCATTGAGGTCAATTGAATAACGCTCAGGGTTTTCTAGCCCCAACCACACCGTTTCCTCCGGCAACTCAGTCACATCAAACTCGTAGCACAGTGATACATGCTGTTCTCCCACAGTCCGGTCTTCTTCATGTTCTATCCAGGGCTGTATCATTGCCCCTCCGCGGGGATCGAGACCAAGACTTTTGCGTACCGCCCGGTCGACCTGAAGGATTTCTTCCGCGTCGTTCCAACCCCCGTCACCGATGCTGTACCGCGGCTTATCCAGAACCAACGTATTCGGTTCCGAGCGTTGTATAGCCCACGGACCTTCAAGTTTTTCCTCCCGTTCCTCCTTCTCTCGATATGCGTGCTTGACGGGGAAGCTGTGCGCGGAGAGATGCTTCGGCGCGATAAACAGCCTGCTGGCCAACCGGGGAAAACTGCTGCGGATCCGCCACCCTGCGTCCGAAGGCTCGGCGGGCGTGGTAAACACCTCGCCGGTATCCGGGTCTAATTCCAGAGGAGTCCCCTGACATCCGCTGAAACCTTCAATATACGCCTCCGCAAAGCCCCGGGTACGTTCACTGACGGCAGTATCCGCTTGTTCATCGCGGAAGTCGTGACTCGTATTACAGATAAAACACAGAAAAGCATCCTCGCTTTCCCGCAACAGATACAACACGTCGGGTATTTCCTGTCCGGTTTCGGCATCTTTGATCGATAAGCGCCGCCCCTCGGGTTCCAAACGCTGCACAACCCCCTGGAGATCGTCTCTATCGACGATCGGGCTACCTTCCAGCTCCTTTGCCGGATGTCCGGAACGCACACCGTCTTCACATTCAGGCAGACCGCCGAAAATAATCACGGAGCCCCCTGCAGCTTTGAACCTGCTCAGCAAATCCAGCGTCGTTCGGCGGATCGTTATCATCGGGGGAAGCAGAACCACTTTGTAGCCCGCTTTGTTCACACGCAATTCAGGCGAAGGTTCCTCCACCACCTTTCCGTGACGACTGATGATTTCCTCGTTTCCGTAGTCAAAATCTATGTTCGCCCCCAGCAGAGAATCCCGCAGAGACCGAAGCATTGCGTCGTAGTCTTTCACTTCCTGCATATCCTCCCATCCGGCTCGGGTCAGCATCCACATACTCTCCTGAGGATGAATGACCAGGACATCCCGGACTTCATCCCCCTCACTCATGACCGCATTGATGCGGGCAAAATAATTCTCCACTTTCCGGTAAAACGGCCACCAGGGAGACTGGTAGAAAATGCTGGCGGGGTAATCCCTCTTGGCCTGTCCTTCCATCGTATACCAGGAAAGGTGCTGACAACGCAGATTAATCCCCAGCGCCGCCTGCCAATCTCCGAGAGCTTTGTGCCCCAGAAACGGAAAGTCCCAGCCTGTGGCCCCGTATGTTTCGCTGAGCCGCCACCTGCGCCCGAATTGATGAGCAACCGAACTTACCTGTTTAGCTGTATCGTATTCACGGTTGTACTGGGTGAGCAGATCCATACCGGGCGCCTGCATGTATTCATAAAAGCGCATACAATCACCGACAAACTTATTCTGTGAGGACAGCGTCGGTTCGCTCATGACATGTCCCGTATGGTCAATGCCATGCCGCTCGCACCACTCTCCGATCTGACGGGCAAAAGCATCTGTGAATAAATACGCCACGCATTCGTGGAAATGATACCGCACCTCGCTGTAGGGGATGCCTTCCGGATCAAAGAACAACGTCACCAGATCCGGTAAGAGGTCGTAACCGTAACGCCGCCGGAAAACCTCCGGTAGACGAGGTGTCCACGGCATACGCCTCACCGTATAACCGTCCTGGTCACAACTGCAGCTGTCTTTTGGTATGTGCTGCGGCTCGTCCGTAAAAATGCCGGGAACGACGTTGCCGAAATAATCCTGAAAGTGTTCCGCATATGCTTCGTGAGTTACGCGGATGAATTCGCCTACAGCCTCATCACTCAGGGTGTCGACATAGGTGAAACCGTTAAACCCCGGCGCCGACGCGACGGTACTGACCCGGAATACCAGAAGCGACTCTTTTTCATCCAGATGAGAAACCTCATCAGCCCCACCCAAACGGCGGATGTTGTAGGCAGCCGGCATGTTCACTTCAGCGGCAAAGACCGCAAGGACAGTATCGTCCCAGTCGAACCGTTCACCATGTTCGTACACGACCATACCCAGGTACTGCTGCCGATATTCAGGATGCTCGGTGACCAACCCGCCGGCGAAGCCTGACGGCCATCTGTCCTCATCGTAAAGCCAGGCCCGCATGCCCAGTTTCTGAGCTTCATCTATACAGGCCTGAACACAATCCATCCACTCCCGAGATAGGTAAGGGGTCATGAGCCCTACCCGGCTGTGTATAAAAAATCCCCCCAATCCCATGGTGTGCATAAGCCGGACTTGTCTACGGAGTTCCTTCGACTCAAGTCGGCCATTCCACGACCAGAACGGAGCTCCCCGGTAACTACTCGGCGGCGAGGTGAACTTTTGAAAGACATCGTTCAGCATCTCACAGGACTCCTCATTTACATCGTATAGCTACAACACTTGCTGCCCGCTTGCTCAGCTCGGAGACCAAGACAAGTTAACCTTTGTTTTCATAGCACAAACAATACACGCCGTAGGCCGGGTCACGCAACTATTCACGCACATTGTATGAACTTTACAATATATTTGTAAGTGACGTTGATCTGTAATAGAGTAAATACGAAGGTGAAACTATTATACAGCATACACCCCGTTTTAGCAGGTAGCATCACCATGGAGAAATCAACGTCAGTACTCCTCGCTGAGAAACATCGATTACTCAGAGAATTCATGCGCACCTACCTGGAGAACGTGGTACACACGGCAACTGTGGTTAGAGAAACTGAAGAACTAGAATCTGTACCTCTTCTTGCAAAAAAGTTGAGACCTCACATGGTGATTGTGGGTACACCATCGGCTGAGGCCCCGGTCCCCTCTGTGATTCACGAGGTAAAAACATCTTCTCAGGATCCTTCGGTGGTTTGTCTACTCCGCGGACTCACCCCTCCGGACGCCTGTAAACTCATTCGCGCCGGCGCAGACGCTGTATTACCCGACCATTGCTCCGGAGAAGACATGCAGGAAGCATTCCGGACTGTTACACGAGGCGAGACATGGATGCCTTCCTCTGTATTAGAAGAAACCTCCGAGTCTATTCTTATGGACGAATCTCAAGTATCCCGCAGCCCCGCCAAACTGACCACCCGGGAAAAAGACGTCGCGCGCTTACTTAGCGAAGGATATACGACAAAGGAAATCGCGGCAAGCCTCGGCGTAAGCTCAAAAACGGCCCACACCCACCGCAATCACCTCATGACCAAGCTCGAAACAAACAGCGTCGCAGACGTCACACGTTTTGCTATCCGATCGGGGTTAAGTGAATTGTAATTTGGTACAACTCACAGATCGGTTAAACCTTCGCGGATCGCGTATTTCACCACCTCGGCAAAATTCTCCAGTTCCAACTTTTCCATCATTCTCTGCCGATGCGTATGAACAGTGTTGACACTTATACCGATCTCTGTCGCCGCTTCTTTGGAACTGTAGCCGTCCGCTAAAAGCTGGAGGACCTCTCGCTCCCGTTCCTTCAGCCCCGCAAACGCTGGGGCATAACCCACGGACACCCCATCGAGGTGATCCCGGATAAAAGCACCGACAACGTTCGGCGTCAGGTATGGACGCCCCGCGGCGACCGTTCGAACAGCCGATATTAATTCACCCGAATCACAGGATTTATGCAGATAGCCACGTCCGCCTGCTTCCAACATTGCGTTCACCCATCCTGTCTCCTTGTTCATGGAAAGAGCCAGAACCTGTGTATCGGGAAAATCGTGCACGATGTTCCTTGCGGCATCCACCCCATTCATAGCAGGAAGGTTGGGCTCTATAACGACCACGTCAGGTTTATACTGCTCAACCTGCTCCAGGGCTATCCGGCCGTTTTCAGCCGTCGCGACCACCTTGAAACCGTCTTCCGACTCCAATAGACGCCGTACCCCTTCCCGGACGACTTTATGTTTATCAACGAGGGCAATTCTCACTGCCATCTTATTCTCCCTGCTTCACATTATAACTTCGTGGTATGACGCGGCCTTGACAGGTTTCAAGATCATCAAGAGCCCGAAATTATATCCGTATTCACCGTTTTTGCCAATCTCAACTCAGAACTGACGATACGTACAAACTCATTGAAGAATGAGGTTATTTTAAACAATATAAGACGCTGATTTTTTATCACATATAATCGTAATCGAGCCAAAGAGCACTTTCAGCATTTTTATGAGGGAATTTCACAGTTCGTGTTATTGACATTACGCCGAAAAAGGCTTAAACTAAAGAGTTCGATCTTATTACGGATGTAATCTCACAAACGAACGTCGAACTATACTGCAAGAATTCAGCATTCCTCAAGGAGAAAAGGCCGTGCCTAACGGGACCGTTAAAGTCCTTGCCGTAGAAGACTGGGCGGTACAGCGACAGCTGCTTGTGGAAGTCATGACCTCGCTGGGGCATGAACTTCATCTTGCGGCCACAGGTTCTGTCGCGGAGGAAAAATTAAACCAGAACGAGTATGATTTAATCATAACAGATTTAGACTTACCCGATATTTCGGGATATCGCGTCATTCAAACCGCCGAAGAAAAACATCCCGACGTCCCGGTAATTGTTGTCACCGGTTGCGACATCCGTACCGAACCTCAGAGGTTTAACGATAATGTTCGCAAAGTTATCCTCAAGCCGTACAGCGTGAACGAATTGAAGCACACGATCGCAGCCTCGGTCGAACAGTCCCGTCAAGCGGAAGTAGAAACGGAGAATTGATACTGCCTGAGCTCAGGCGAACAAAACAACGGCGAACTGTACCGTTGATATTATACCGGCCACAGCTCACTGCCCCGAGCCATAGGGAGACGCAGATCATTTTATGACGGAAGAGCGGACAACTCTCACTCAGGATAAGGTGGCCCGTTTATCCGATCTCGCCACGGTCGACAGTACAGTCTCAAAGCTGATGGAGCTGATCAACGACCCTGAGCCGAATCTTGAGGAAATCGTCGACGTCGTCAACCATGACCCCGCCATTACCACCGTTATCCTGCGCCAGATCAACTCTGCGGCGTACGGGCTGCCGCGTGTCATAGAAAGCGTCGAACATGCCATCAAGCTGCTGGGCTTCCGCCGGCTCAGAGGCTTGGTTTTATCCTTTTCCGTATTACGAAGTGTCGCCGAAGTGGAAAAACAGATATGGCTGCATTCATATTCCACCTCGGTTCTCATGGCGGGACTGATCGACATGAATGATCTGTCTGTAACACGTGATATAGCCATCACCGCTCTCTTACACGATGTTGGCCGGCTCGCGATGCGCCAGATAGATGAGACACTTTACAATCATACACATCACATGAGCACGAATGAAAACATCCCCATAACCGACGCTGAACGTTATTATTTTTCCGTATCTCACGATACGGTCGGAGACTGGCTATTGCAGTCCTGGAACCTACCAAACAGCATGCGGCTCCCTGTAGCCTTTCATCATCAGGACGCAGTCCCCGATGACATGCAACTCGAATCGGCTCTGCTGCAGATTGTGGACTATATTGATCTGAAAGCAAGGGGCTCTTTATGCCATGAACCCTCCCCCGCCCTTATGGACGCTGCGGGGGTGGACACGAGCACATTTGATGAGCTCGAAGAATATCAGAAGATGAAGTACCCGGAACTGGACAGCTCCGGAATCTTTGCATGGCCGGCCCAACTCGGGAGCGCCACGGTGAGGTTAAAACAATTAAAATCCTCCAAGGACCTCTTCGCAAACAATTCAAATGCTTCCTGCTGATCCTGCATGCCCCTCTTCCAGGGCTTATTGCTTCCTTTCGGATTTTCTGCAAATCTCGCGTACTGCGTGAGCATGAGTTTCCCCCGTAAACAAAAGGCCGGAACTGACGCTCGCAGCACGATTTTGATGACAACCTGAACGCAGCTTGAAACGCTGAACGCAGTTCCAAAGCGCTACACAAAACGTAGCGCAGTCCACAGACAGCCTTGCGGCTGTCGTACATGTGGTGATCGACGACGCCGATCTCTGGATATCTTTTTTTGCGATGCGAAAGGCCGGACCGGGTTTCGGGTTATCAAAGCGGCGATCGGGATGAACCGCCGCACGCCCGAAATGCTTCGCATCAGTAAACTGACCACCTAAAAAGCCTTCGGCTTACTCGTATCAGAGAACTGCGTTCAGCGTTTCAAACTGCGTTCAGGAATTGCATTCAGCATGTCGTAATGCATCCAGGCTGTAATCGTCACGCTGCACGCAGTGCCTCGTATGAGACTCGGTACCGCGACTGCATGAAGCCAAACCATACTGAAGTATGAACTCTGACGGGCCAAAACCGCGCGATCGACTTGTCGGCGTTCATGCTTCAGCATGTCTGCCGAACCTCATACCAGCGTGGCCGACGAGGTTTTTCAGAGAACTGATGGACAGGCGATGGCCATACCGCCGTTCAATAACTGGACACTTTCTGCAACACGGCTTGACCTCACCGTATTTCCAGTGTATAATAACGACAGGATAAAGAGTTTATTACGGTAACAGAACGGAGTCGTCCGCGGATGCTCAAAACAAAAACTCAAACTCGCTGAGGGGAGCGTAAATATTATGGAAATTCCCTGCCCCAGTTGTAGCGTCACCTTAAGTGTTGAAGACGAGCTATGCGGCTGTATTGTGGCGTGCCCGGAATGCGAAAACTTTTTCCAGATCAGTGAAGACGGCAAGCAGACGCTCGCCACAGATCAGGCTGAAGAGATCCAGATCCAATGCCCGGGTTGCGACACAGTCCACGACGTCCCCGAAAACGTTCGAGGTTACGAAGCTGAATGCAACATGTGCGGTTGCAGTTTTCGCGTTCCCAAAGAAGGCAACGAGGGAGAAATGCTGAAATCCGGAGGTGAGTCTGCTGGGGAGCAAGAGGAGGAAAAACCCGCACAGGGAGAATCTGCGGGACCGCACGAGAGTGATACATCTACATTCGACTCCGGCACCGACAGTTTTCAGAACGCTCCGGGCACGATGAAAATAAGCAGATCAAGCCTTTTCAGTAATACCATGCGGCCCGAGGCGGCACCCCCAGAAGAGGAGGAAGAGGAAGAGAAAGAGGGAAGCAAAGAACAAAAAGCACAGCCGAAAGAAAAACCAACCGGCAAGGCGACAAAGTCGGTCCCTTCCGGCACGCGGAGCACCGAAAAGAAACAAGCTTCCGCCCCGGAACAATCTTCTCCAACTGTTGAAAAAGAAAAAAGAACTGAGCCGGCACGAGAAGCAGTTGCTGCCGCGGAATCCCCGACAGAGAGTGAATCAGCAGAAAGCGGCTCAGATCATAAAGACACCTCAAGCAAAAACATCGAAGACGAGCCCTCGCAAGAACAGAAAAGCGCTGGTCCTCAAGCGCAGCCATCTGAACCGCAACAAACGTCCTCCGCTGCGTCTGAGCAGTCGACACAGACCCAACCTCCTGCCGACCAGGCAGAGGGAACAAGTAAACCGCCTTCGAAGCAAGGTCCGCCACGTACCTCAAAAGGCACGTCTGTAAGTAAAAAACGCGGAGCTTCCTCGAAGCGGAAACCTGCCGGTCCCCCGGGAAAGAAGAAAACGGCAGCTTCTGCCCAAAGCCGGCAAACAGAACAATCCGCCCCTTCTGCTGAAGCTCCTGCCGAAGAAGGCCCAGCGAAAGAGAAACCTGCAGCTGCTGAACAGGGAACGTCCGCCCCCACTTCGCCGGAAGGGCCCGCCGCTGAAAAAACTGAAACCGACACCGGCGCCTCCGAAGACGAAACACCCCACCCCCAAGACCAAACGAAACCACAGACAACGGAGGCAGAAACAACAACTGAATCCGGCACAAGCGATGCCGAGAACAAAGGCAAAACAACGTCCCAAAAAGGAAAACGTTCAGCAGCGGGAAGCAGTGTCTCCGGAAAACGTCGCCCGCCTGCGAGGGGAAAACCATCCGCTTCCAAGAAAAAACCTTCCAAGGAACCGGCAAAAGATGCTGCAGAGAAACGGGAGGAGGAACAGCCGCCTGCTCGTGAAGAACAAGAACAGCCGAAACAGCCCCAGGAAACAGCCTCCCAAGAGAAACCTCAAGCCCAGGACGTTACGTCGTCCTCAGAACTCAAGGTATTGACCAAAAGAACGAAGGTTCTTGTAGCTTTGGTATCCACCTTGACAATTCTCAGCCTGGGGATAAACGGAGTTATCCTGTGGCTGCTGCTAACGAACCTCATGTAGTCACTCGCGTTCCCGGTGGAAACAGATACACAAAAGCTCCCTTACCGTGGTCGTCCAGCAAGGGAGCTTTTGTAAGTTTACCGCGAATCAATACGGGAAGAAAGGCTTTCGTGGTTCAGTGGAGTTGGCTTTTCCCCTGCACCCTCTCTTCCGCCTCTTCAAGGATCTTGTCGATATCTTTCTTCACATCTGAGGGAACGCGGGACGATGGACCTTCATAATTTTCAATCAGGTCCCGAGTCTTCTTGACAATCCGGTCACTCATTGTAGGCCGGCCTTTCGTATCCCAATCTTCGTAGCTGTCCCGGTTCATCAGACTCGGTCGCCAGTGTTCCTTTGCGTGTTCCAGGGTGTGATCTTCGTAAAGGTAATGGCCGCCGGGGCCGACATTACGGATCTGCTCCACGGCCAACGTGTCCTCGTTAACCGTGATACCCCCTTGAATTACGCGGGCCATACCGATGACTTCATCATCAAGCACCGTCTGGAAAATATTGCCCGTCTTACCGGACTCCGTGTAGCCGTTGTCATGCACGAACGTCGGCCCCGTAAGCATTGCCGCGTGAACCGACATCGTGGCTTCGACACCCGACTGCAGCTCAAGTTTCTTGGTGTCTGTACATCCGGATTGCGAGAACATCGGCAATCCTATGTAATTCACCATCTCCGTAAGTGCAGCACTCATCAGACTCAACTCCGGGGCACCGTACGCATACGTGGAATGCTTCATATCCAGAATCGACTGCATCCCACCAATAATGACGCAAGTGCCCGGATTGAGCAATTGCGCAACGACGACCCCGACCAGAGCCTCCGACATCGCCACCACGATCTGCCCCGCGTGACTTGCCGGAACAGTGGCCCCGCCGATAGCACACGGCGTATAGACTTGCGGGATCCGTTCTTTAGCGCAGTACACACACTTGTCAATAGCGTGCTTATCACTGACAAGCGGAGATATCGGCTCGCCGTAATGCACAAAATTCGGTTTATCCCGGAACGCCTGCTCGCCGCCGGCCAGTGCAATGCCTATGCGGTGCTCGTCCCTCGCATTTTCCACATTAAAAGCCCAACTCATCAGGGGCTTCGTGGTATTCTGGATCTGATCAGCATGTTCGTAAAGATCCGCTAACCCGTTAGTGACATCAGAAATAGAGCCCAGCGAATCCACATAGCCGATATTGGGCAACGCGTCGCACACGCGTGCCACCATTGACGCGTCTTTTCGCAGGTACTTTCGCCTTTCCATTGTCTCAGGATCTATGAAATAAGGCGGCGTCGGCCCCGGGCCGAAGTACGTACGACCGATTTCTATACGGCAATTTTCTTTTCCTTCCCAGTTATACAGGGTCGTGGTAGGCGGCACCGTGTCAAGGGCTTTCAGCACCACCTCCTGCGGAATATATACCCGCACGCCATCCACTTTACATCCGTGCTTCTTCAGGACATCTCTCGCTTCTTCGTTATGCACATCCGCCCCTGTATCCGCGAGTGTCTTCACCACTCCCAGATAAATTTCCTCTTTCTGATCCTTAGATAATAGAGAAAACCGCGGGGTTTTATTCTCACTCTGGTTCGCCCGTGTTGTAGCCATAATTCACACTCTCCTTACGAATGACGCTCATCAGCTTCGTGAACAATCTTTTTGATCTCCTTGTACTGATCCGGCTCAATAGGCTCAGGTTCATGCTCATTGAGAATCCGGTCAGTCTCCTCTTTCAGGTAATCAATCATCGTTTTCTGATTGTTCGTATTCCACGTATCCCAATCAGACCGGTCCTGAAGTTTCGGCATGAACCACTCTCTCCAATGCTCAAAGGTGTGCTCATGCGTAAGATATTCTCCGGCCGGCCCGACTTCGCGGATTGTATCCAGTGCCAGATGGTCCTCATCCGTGTTCAGCCCTTCACAGAATTTCCTGACCATACCGATGAGCTCATCATTCAGCACCAGACTGTCAAGTGACGCAATCGTGCCGCTACCTATGTAGCCCACGTCGTGCACCAGATTTGCGCCAGAAAGATGCGCATAGAACAGACTCGTCATCTGCTCCACCGCTGTCTGTTCATCCAACGTCTTGCTGTCCGAACATCCGCCCGTTGAGAACATCCGTAATCCCAACCATTTTGAAATGTCCGTATTTGCTGCACAAGCCAGTGACAATTCCGGCGCTCCATACGAATAGGTTGTCGTATGCATGTCCATCACCGTAGTTACACCGCCCATGATCAACGGCATTCCCGGCTTTTTCAAATGACACAGCGCAACAGCCATCAGCGTTTCGGCCAAAGACTGAACGAGCATCCCCGCCATCGTGGCCGGAGCAGTCGCTCCTGAGCTGGGACACGGGGTATACATGGCCGGAATACCTTTCTCAGCAGCAAAAAGCAACTTTTCAACGGCGGTACGGTCATTGTTCAAGGGAGAGATCGGTTCAATGTAGGCGACAAACTGCGGCTTTAACCGGAATTCGTCCTCACCGCCTACCAGGGTGGTGGCTATCCGCCAGAGATCTTCCAGACCTTCACCGTCAACACTGGTAAGCACCATGGGCTTGGTGGAATTCTCCAGCATCGCCAAATACTGATGACGGTCATACGTTTGCGGATTCGGGGCGTCGCACACAATACCGTGCGACATGTGGAATTCATAATTCGGCAGATAGTCAAGGATTCGGGCCGCGTCATTCACGTCCTTGTAGCTGGTGCTTCGCCGATCGCCTGTCTCTCTGTCGATGAAAAACGGCAGGTCCGAACCCGTCCCATAGGCGACTTCATTCGGGACAAGCCGCACTTGATTTTTCCCATTCCGCCCTTGCAGGTAGATACTTCTGGGGTATGATCGAAGTGCACGCTCCACCAGCGAGGCAGGGACACGCACCAGGTTTTTGTCGGTGACGACCGCTTCGCTGTTGTTAAAAAGCTCGAGCGCTTCTTCGTGATGGAATCTGGCGCCCACGCTTTCAAGGACATCGAGTGCGGACGCATAGATTTGTTCTATCTGGGACTCAGTCAGTACTTCAAACTGAGGTCCCTGGTTATTGGTCTGATTCATTTTCGTAGCCATGCCGGTACTCCTCTATCTTTGTTTCCGTCCATCCCCGAAATACTGGCGGGATTTCTCCGATGCGGAAAGGAGACGGACCGGAAACTTATGCCTGTAAAAGTTCTTTCGCCTTGTCGACAGCGGTAGCAGCATTCGGCGCATAGCTGTCAGCACCGATCTCCTCCGCGTACTCTTCACTTACAGGCGCTCCACCAACCATTACTTTCACCTGGTCCCGAATACCTGCCTCTTTCAAAGCATTGATAACTTCGCCCATCTGGGGCATCGTTGTGGTCAGAAGAGCAGACATGCCCAGGATATCAGGTTTGTGCTCCTTGACAGCATCCACAAAGACCTCAGCATCCAGGTCGATACCAAGATTAACCACCTTGAATCCGGCCCCTTCCATCATCATTGCAACCAGATCCTTCCCGATATCGTGCAAGTCACGCAATACAGTGCCGATCACAAACGTACCCGATCCGGCTCCACCACTTTCAGAAAGTTTGGGGCGGATAATATCCATAGCGCCACTCATCGCTTTAGCACTTCGGATAACTTCAGGGATAAACATATCCCCGGCCTTCCACTGCTGGCCGACGGCATCCATGCCGGCGACAAGCGCCTGATTCATCACATCTTCCGGCGTCGCACCGCCGTCCAGCGCCTCCTGCACCTGTTTCTGAAGCTCGTCTGCCTTGCCTTCGATCAGTGTCTGTGAAATTGACCCCAGTTTCTCTTCCATTTCATTTTCCTCCTTGTATCTGCTACTCTTCGCTTCCCGTTTCGGTTCATGATGCCGTGCCCCGATAGAGGCCGACGTATCATCCTCGGCAGTCGTCTTTCTGCCGATCAATCCATCGTACGGAACAGTTTTTCACAACGAATCCGGCAACCGCTCGCGCGCATCAGCCCAGCATTCCGGTGTCAGGGAAGCTCCCACCTGCCGAACAGCTTCCCCGCCCAGTACCGCGGCGATCTCACCGCATGCTTTCAGCGAATGCCCTTTAAGATAGCCGTAAAGAAAACCCGAGGCCCAGATATCCCCAGCCCCGGTGGTATCCACTACGTCCTCCACCTTTATCGCAGGTACTGAGCACCGCTCCTGTCCATCCTTGAGCAACGCGCCTTCTCCGCCCATCTTCACAGCGACGACGGAGCAGCTTTTGCCCAGTGAGGTCAGCCCCTCTTCGGGCGAGTCAGTTTTTGCATAGGCCGCCGCTTCTTCTTCGTTAGCGAAGACTATGTCCACGTAATCGCTCAACATTTGCGGAAGAATATCCTCCGCTATCCGGACGACTTCGAAGGAGCCTAAATCCATGCTGATGGTACACCCGGCCGCCTTGGCGGCTTGCAGGACAGCATACAGCAATTCCCTGTTAAAGAGCAGATATCCCTCCAGATGCGCCAGGCGGCACCCCTGAAAGTCCCGCTCACCAATCTCGTCAGCGGCGAGTGTGGCAGCCGCTCCCAGATCTGTTCTCATTGTACGTTCCGAATCCGGCGTAATCAGACACAAGCTCCGAGCGGTAGGCACGCCTTCGGCTGTTTTAAATCGGGAGGTGTCCCCCCCGACTTTCGCGAATTGATCCCGGTAGAAACGGCCGTTCTCATCGTCGCCCAGTTTGCCCAGAATCGTTGTCTTCAATCCCATCTCTGCAACGGTAAACACCGTATTTCCGGCGGAGCCGCCGGCACCTCGCGTCGGTGTAGTACCGATATAATTCAGCAATGCCTGCATCTGTTCCGCGTCGATCAACTCCATGCCGCCCTTGGCGCCGGCAACGCCCTGCAGAGTTTCTTCCGACACTTCTGCCAGAAGATCCACAACGGGCGAGCCGACACCAACCACATCAATACGCGTGTTTTGCTCAGTCATGTCAGCCTTTAACTCCCGTGGCCTGTTTCAACGCATCCGTCCGATCCGTTTTTTCCCATGGGAACATTGAACGGCCGAAATGCCCGTATCTGGCCGTGTCGCGGAAGTTCCACCCTTTCGGGGTCATTAAGCCCAGGTCCTGGATAATGGCCGCGGGTTTGAAATTGAAGATTTCACCTGCTTCCAGAACATCCTGAATCTCTTTATCCTCGACGTTGCCGGTTCCGTAGGTATCGACATTGATACTCAGCGGCTCAGCGACGCCGATTGCATAGGCGACCTGAATCTCACATTTTTCCGCCAATCCGGCCGCCACAATATTTTTGGCTGCATACCGCGAATAATAGGCCGCGGACCGATCCACCTTTGAAGGATCTTTCCCGGAGAAGGCACCGCCGCCGTGGCTACCGACACCGCCGTATGTATCCACAATGATCTTTCTGCCTGTCACACCGGCGTCTGCGTACGGCCCACCGCGTACAAACGCACCTGTAGGATTAACGTAGAAGTTCGTATCCTCAGTCAGGCGATTTGTCTCCCCCAGAAATTCTTTCGCCTCTTTTATGAGATCCTCGCGCACCTGCTCCAGCGGCACGTCGTCCGTCTGGTGGGAGATAACCACCGTCGTTATGTGATCCGGCCGACCATTCGAATATTTTACGGACACCTGCGATTTAGAGTCCGGCCGCAGATAAGAGATTCTGCCCTCTTTCCGCAACTGGGCCAAGTGCTCAAGGAGGCGATGACTGTAAGCAATAGGCGCAGGCATCAACTCCGGCGTCTCGTCTGTCGCATACCCGAACATCATCCCCTGATCGCCGGCACCCTGCTCCTCAAAAAGACCTTCTCCTTCTGTTACACCCTGGGAAATATCCGGAGACTGCCCATGTATCCGGCTCATATATTCAAAGGAATCATGCCAGAATTGTAATTCCTCCCGATCATAACCGATGTCTTTGATGATATTCCGGGTCAGTTTTTCCGTATCAACCCCTTCCCAGCCGTCACACGTAATTTCACCGGCGTTCAGAACCAGATCGTGCGCGACAACGGTCTCGCACGCAACCCGACTTTCCTGGTCACTCGCGAGGCATTTATCCAGCACAGCATCCGAGATCTGATCACAGACCTTATCCGGATGACCTTCACTCACCGACTCAGATGTGAAAACATGATCCGTTTTGATTTTACTCATATTGTTACCTCAACTCTTCTTTATTAATGTTTCCGTACACAAGTGTATGATTGGAGCAGTGCTCAAACGCAGGCTCTGCGTCCCGTTTCAGCCTCCCCAGGCTACAGTCATAAGGGAAGGCGTCAGAGGGGTGGAGGCTCAAAGTCGTAGCGCGCCTTAGGTGGTGGAACCACAGTTACGCCCCGGCCAAATAATGTAAGACGTCGCTCCTGAAATTCAACTTGTTGCACCCAGGCACGGCCTTTCCTCCACCTACAGCTTTCAGCGCCTTCCCTCCAAGCGGAAGGTGCGGGATCATGTACCTTCCTGCCAGCTCGACAAGTACTCGCGCTGTTCCGTCGTCAATGTATCCTTTTGTACACCGAGCGCCTCAAGTTGAAGTTCGGCGATATGTGTATCGATTTCCTCCGGTATTTCATTCACCCCGACTTTCAGCTCGTCCTTGTGCTTCACGGCGTACTCTGCTGCAAGGGCTTGACCACAGAAGCTCTGCGCCATGACAATACTGGGGTGACCTTCGGCCGCGGCGAGGTTAACCAGTCTCCCTTCGCCACACACATATACATGCTTTCCGCTGGGCAGCGTATACCGATCAAATGCGGTCCGGATCGTTTCCTTCTTGGTGGCGACGTCTTCGAGACCGGCCAGATCTATCTCAATATCAAAATGCCCCGAGTTCGCCAGAATCGCCCCGTCCTTCATGGCAGAGAAGTGCTCTTTATTAATCACGTGTTTCCCACCTGTCACGGTAATGATGACATCGGCTTCGCGAACAGCGTCGTTCATCGGCATCACACGATATCCGTCAGTTACGGCCTGCAACGCTCGTATCGGTTCAACCTCAGTCACAATCACATTCGCCCCCATGCCTTCCGCACGGACCGCAATACCGCTGCCGCAGGGACCATAGCCCGCCACGGCTACGTTCTTTCCTGCAAAAAGAATGGAGGATGCTCTCAAGATACCGTCTATGGTAGACTGCCCAGTTCCCAGATAATTATCGAACAAGTGCTTCGTTTTCAGATCATTGACCGCCATCATCGGATACTTCAGCGCATTATCCTCTTCCATCGCCCGAAGGCGAATAATGCCGGTCGTGGTTTCTTCGGCGCCTGCAACAATACTGTCCACCAAGTGAGAATGGTTGTTATGAATCTCCGAAACGAGGTCGCACCCGTCGTCCAGTGTATAATTCGGTTCACTTTCGCAGACATTGGTCAAATAGCGGTAATAATCATCTCTCGTCTCGCCCTTATACGCCCAGATGTTGACTCCTTCGTCCGCCAAAGCTGCCGCTACATCGTCCTGCGTACTCAAGGGATTACAGGCGCAGACCGCAAGCTCGGCTCCGCCGGCGCGAAGGGTTCTTACGAGAGCCCCTGTTTCTTTGGTCGGGTGCAGGGCGACACCTATTCGCATACCTTCAAGCGGCTTCTCCTGCTCGAAGCGCTCGCGCACTTTCAGCAAGGCGCCCATCTGACTTTCTGCCCAATCAAGGTTTTTACGCCCCTGATCGGCCAAAGACAAGTCCTTTACTTCGTAACCATCTCCTGAATCCATGGATCCTCTCCTTCATTTGTCTTCTGTTTTTCCCGTGTACTCTTCTCTCACGTGATGCCGCCTTATCCGAAAAACACTCATCAAGCATCGCTTCCAGGGCAGACACAGAGGCAACTTCATATGCAGAAGTCGTGCATTCGCAAAAGTCGAACGTATACTTTAACCCATCTACATTCAATTTCAACCCAACCGCTCTACCCGGGTTTTCCTCCACCCCCTTCCATCGACCGTGACTTAGGGCAAATCCGGAATGAAATATTGAAGATGCAGGGAAAAATGTCATAGTAGCGCAGGTTTTCGGGAGGGGACATACCTCATCCGGACACCTGCCCGTATTCCGATATTGAAACTTTGGAGGAACCATGCGTTTTCGACCCTGCATTGATCTACACGAGGGCAAGGTTAAACAGATTGTGGGCGGAAGCTTAGAACAATCCGTCGGCGGAGCAGAGGTAGCCGAG
>CAJXKU010000020.1 GCA_913055945.1 uncultured Lentisphaerota bacterium
TATATAACCATCAAATAACGATTTAACTAACTTAAAAAAAGTGTCTCACAAATGTAAAAAAAGTGTCAAAGACGGGATTCGGAAGTCAGCGGGGCTTTCGTGTTTCGTTGCATCTTTGCGCTTGACGTAATAAAGGAGATTCGACATGGGAGAAGAAGGATCGCAGGAAACAGTTGCACAACAGAACGCCGCGGAGTCAACATCAAATAAGAAACGCAAATGGCTCACCCGGGGGCTTGGTATTGTCGCCTTGTTGGCGATTATCGTCATAGCCCGGCAATTTGTAGGTTTACAACAGATACTGAAGCTCTGTGACGACTGCGTTGAGCAAGTACATGCACTGGGGTGGATTGGTCCTGTAGTGTTCGGTGCTCTCTATATCCCAGCCTGCGTCTTCTTCCTGCCGGGGTCGGTCCTTACACTCATCGGCGGTTTTCTGTTCGGCGTCGTAACCGGTACCATCACGGTTTCCCTCGGTTCAACACTCGGCGCCACGGTAGCGTGTGTAATCGGGCGCTACTTTGCTCGGGATTGGGTATCCCGCAAAATCGAAGGGAATAAGACGTTTTCCGCGATCGATGAGGGAGTTGCCGAAGAAGGATGGAAGATCGTGGGGTTGACCCGTCTGTCGCCGGTCTTCCCTTTCAGCCTCCTGAATTACGCGTTCGGGTTGACCCGGGTTTCCATTCCGCAGTATATCGTAGCCTCCTGGGTGGGTATGCTGCCGGGGACGCTTATGTACGTCTATGTCGGGTCCCTTGCAGGCAGCCTGGCCGAGCTCGGCGCCAGTGGCGAAGCCGAGAAAGGTCCTCTGCAATGGGCACTGTATGTGGTGGGACTGTTGGCCACGGTTGCCGTGACTGTGTACATCACTCGTATTGCGCGCAGTGCATTGAACAAACGGATGAAGTAAGATCAGAGCTTGAGAGCCTGTCGAGTTGTGTGAATCGGCGCGCTTTATCGAGAACCCGCTTTTGGGGGGATCCGAATCCCCCGCAACCCAATATTGCAGTTTCAGCGGCGCCGCGCCGAGGCGCGGCTTATAGGAAAGTCCCGCTGCCCCTGCGGCGATCGGGACAGGGTACAGTCACGCCAAAGATCGGCTCTCGCCGATCGTTATAAAAAGATCGGGATTACGCAAAAGTTCGGTTTCGCCGATGAATTCAAACGCACGGCCTGCTGATCAAAACCTTGAAAAACGGCGTGCTTAAAAGGCAAAGTATGAACTCAACAAAACGATATCGATTAGTCAATATCCGGTTGCAACATTTTTGGGGTATAGTCGCAGTGCTTCTTTGTACGGCAGCTCTTTCCGGGACGGCCGGGGAACAACAGCAGAAATCGTCCGGCACTGACGACGTCCGCATCCACGAGGAGTTTGAGAATCTCGATGACTGGGAAGCGTTGACGTTCGACAAGATCGATCGTCACAGCACCTATGAAATCGCTGAAGCAGACGGTGAACGCGTGCTGAAGGCTGAGAGTAAGAATTCGGCTTCAGCCCTTGTGTATAAGCATACGTTCAACGTCAGGAAATACCCCGTCGTAAGCTGGCGCTGGAAAATACAACGCGTGTACGAGGAAGGCGACGCAAAGACCAAGGAGGGCGACGATTATCCCATGCGTCTCTACATCATTTTCGAATATAACCCGGCCGAGGCAGGTTGGATCCGTAAAGCGAAGTACGCGACTGCCAAAAAGATGCACGGCGAATATCCTCCGGACAGTACGCTTAACTATATCTGGGCGAATCGGGAACATGACAAGCAGATACTCACCAATGCGTATACAGATCGCGCGAAGCTGGTGATTCTTCAGACGGGGAATGAACGTGCCGGACAATGGGTGACTGAACGGATCAACATCCGGGAGGATTACCGGAAAGCCTTCGGGGAAAATCCGCCTGAAAAAGCGTCGATAGCCATTATGAACGACTCGGACAACACAGGAGCTTCCAGTGTCTCCTGGATTGACGATATTCGCGTTTTCGGGGAAGAGAATGACGAATCAAGCAACTGATAGGGGGAATGTATGGGACAGGTGATGACAGATGAGGCCGCGACCGGCAAAGTGAAAGAGGTGTTTGATGACATTCGAGGACACTTCGGTATGGTGCCCAATTTCTTTCGCGCGCTGGCGGTGCATGATGCGGATTGGCTGGAGCTGAACTGGTACCGCTGGAAGCAAATCATGGGCCAGGAAAAGGCAATGGACCGCAAGACCAAGGAACTCATAGCGTTGGCTGTGTCCACGGTCAACGACTGTGCATATTGCAAAGCTGCCCACGAAGCGATGGCTCGCCAGATGGGCGCTTCAAAGGAGGAAGTCACCGAGATGCGCGAGGTAGTGGAACTCTTCGCCAGCTTCAACAGTATCGCGGATTCACTTGATATCCCCATCGATGTAAAACCGGAGGAGGGATAACCCACGCCCAAACGTATTACTTCCGGACACAACAGAGAAAGGATTGAACGGATGGAGCCGCACGAACTGAAAAATGACCATTACCCTCGCGTGGAGGAATACGGCATCATCGGTGATCTGCAGACAACGGCATTGGTCGGGAAAAAGGGCAGCATCGACTGTCTCTGCTGGCCGGAATTTGATTCACCCTCCGTATTTGCCGCACACGTGGACAGAAAGAAAGGGGGGCGTTTTCAGATATGTCCGGACCTGGACGGCATGCGGGAGAAGAAAATGTACCTGCCGGATACCAACGTGCTGCTTTCCCGTTTCCTTGCGGATTCAGGTATTGCCGAAGTGTCTGACTTTATGCTTTGTGACGGTATGGACAGCAAGCAGGCGCTTGTGCGTCGAGCGAAAGCCGTCCAGGGTCATATACGGTTTGCCGTTCTTTGCGACCCGCGCTTCGATTATGCACGGAAGCAAACGAAGACGGAACAATACGATGGTCGTATCCTGTTCAGTCCCGAAGGAAACACTGATCTGATTCTGCAATTAAGCTCTTCGGTGCCGCTTGATATTACAGCAGACGGCGCGTTTGCAACGTTCACACTGGACGAGGGTGAACACGCCTGGTTCGTGCTCGAAGAGTACGACAGTACCGCCGAAACACCCACCCGCTCGTACCAGTTCGTCAGTGATGCTTTTAAACGGACCGCCAATTTTTGGCGAAACTGGATCGCCAAATCCCAATATCACGGCCGCTGGCAGGAAGCCGTGAATCGGTCCGCGTTAGCCCTCAAACTGCTCACTTCGCGCAAGCATGGTTCGATTGTGGCCGCGCCGTGCTTCGGATTTCCTTGTGAAATCGGGGGTGAACGGAATTGGGATTACCGCTTCACCTGGATCCGGGATGCCGCATTCACCCTCTACGGTCTGATGCGGCTTGGCTTCACAGAAGAAGCGGGTGCGTTTATGGACTGGCTGCATAATCGGTGTGCAGAGATCAAAGATTGGGGTGAGTTAGACATTATGTACCACGTGGACGGCAGCCGGGTCACGGATGAAACCACGCTTGATCACCTGGAGGGGTACAAGCAGTCGCGTCCCATCCGGATCGGTTCGACGAATATCGGGCAGTTGCAACTGGACATTTTCGGCGAACTTATGGATTCGATATATCTGTACGACAAGTACGGAACCCCGATGGCGTACGATACCTGGAATCATCTGAGTCGAATGGTGGAATTTGTCCGGGAACACTGGGATCAGCCGGACGCCGGTATCTGGGAAACACGGAGCGCCACGCGAAAGTTCCTCTATTCGCGCGTGATGTGCTGGGTAGCGATTGACCGTGCCATTCGCCTGGCCAGGAAACGTTCGCTGCCGGCTCCGCTCTCGGAGTGGGAAACAACGCGCGATCGAATCTATCAATCGGTACACGAAGACCTCTGGAACAGCGAGCGGCAGGCGTTTGGACAGTCCGAAGGCAGCAATGCGATGGATGCGTCAGCGCTTGTAATGCCCTTAGTCAAATTTATCAGCCCGCAGGACCCGAAATGGCTGTCCACCATGCAGGCCATCACACAGGATCTGGTCACCGATTCGCTTGTGTATCGATACCGCGTGAATGAAGCTTTCCCTGATGGTTTACAGGGGGCGGACGGGACCTTTACGCTGTGTTCATTCTGGCTGATCGAGTGTACAGCGCGGAGCGGCGATCTGAAGTCCGCCCGCTACCTTTTCGAGAAAATCCTCTCCTATGGCAACGAAGTAGGACTGTTCTCCGAGCAGCTCGCTCAGAACGGTGAATCCCTTGGCAATATCCCGCAGGCGTTTACGCACCTGGCAATGATCAGTGCAGCGTACGACCTTGACCGTCGGTTGGATAGGCAAACAGCCGGTGGGAAATAAACAACCAAAAACTCACGGAATTGATGTGAAAAATGAAAACGGCGCGGAATGGAACCGGAGGTTTCAGGTGTCAGGTTTCAGATATCATGTAAACCGTCAATCCAGATTACATTCGTCGCTGAAAGCGACGCACATGGGCAAATATCGGAAACATGAAGGCGGAAATATGATCATGCACGTCGCTGATCCGGTACACCTTGGCACATTCTACGACAGCCGAAGGCTGTCTTTGGGAGTGCGCTGCGGTCTCTGCAGCGCTTTGGCATGGCGAACCTGAAGGTTTGCCCGCGTATGGCTGCACGCAGTGCAAAGCGGCGCACAGAGCGCGCCGCAGTCCGAAGGATCGGCTTCGCCGATCAATCACACTTCCCCGTACGGGGCTGGCTATCTACGTCCTCGTTGAGGACAGCTGCGGAGTCCCGCAGGGGGGGGTAAGTGTACGACTAAGTGGGAGACGAACGAAACAGTAAGGAGAAGCACAGATGGACGTTTTTACACCAGATTCACGTGAAGCGAACGCGGTCAAGGAATTTGTCCGCCGGGATTTCCAGCCCCGCTATGGCGAATTGCAGGAGACGTTCGACTCCCATCCGAAATGGCGTCGGTTGAGTGAACTCGGTACGGCATTGTGGCTGGATACCGGCGATCCGGAAGAGATATCGTCTCTATGGACGCGTGAGTTCAGCGCCGTGACAACCAATAACACACTCCTTAACAAGGAGGTGCAGAAAGGCAGTTACGACACCCTTATCCCCGAAGCAAGAGATTTACTGGAACAACTCGGACAACCAACCGCTGATCAGTTGCGCCTGGAATTGGCCTTTATCCTGAATGCGGTGCACGGTTTAAAGCTTGTTCAGCAGTTTGATGCATACGTCTCCGTGGAAGAGCATACGGATCTGGCTGACGATATGGAGGCGGCGATGACCTATGCGCGGCGTTACTACGCCATCTGTCCAGAGCGCTTTATTGTGAAGCTCCCCCTGTCACCGGCCGGGATTCTGGCAACGCGCAAACTTGCCGCAGAAGGTATCCCTGTGAATCATACGCTTGGATTCTCGGCTCGTCAAAACTATCTGGTTACACGCATTGCTCAGCCCGCCTTTGTGAATGTCTTCTTAGGGAGATTGAACAGTTTTGTAGCAGACAACCAGCTCGGTGACGGTTCGTACGTGGGTGAGCGGGCGACATTAGCCTCTCAGCGGAGTGTGCAGCAATTGCGCGCAAATCACGGCTTGTCCACCCAGCAGATCGGCGCGAGTCTCAGAGACGGCGGCCAAGTCCGCGACCTCGCCGGTCTGGATGTGCTGACGATGCCCGGTAAAGCGGCAGAACCTTTCCGGGACATGGACTTGGCGATTGATGACATTGTAGACACAACGGAGCGAACGTATGAACCCCCGCTGGCGCAGGGTATAGATGCGCAATCATGCGGTCTTTCCAAGCTCTGGGATGTACCCGAAGCGTATATCACCGCGGTTGAGAAGCTGGCTGAGGAAAATCTTGACGCGTTTACGCCCGACGATCTCGTATCGTTTATGGCGGAGCAAGGTTTTGCTGATGTGTTTCCCCGCTGGACAAAGGAGCAAGTGGATACAAGCGCGCAGGAAGGCAAAATTCCTGATTGGCAGAACTGGGCTCAATCGTTGAAATCAGGCACAATCGGACTGGACGCTCTGATGAATCTGGCCGCACTCAACAGTTTTATCGCCGATCAAAAAGACATGGATGACCGTATCATGGGGATGATCAATGAGTAGAAATTTTACGCTGAATAGTATAACCATTAAGCTCGGGGTGTTAGTGCTGAATGTAGCACAGGCATCCTTGCCTGTGACCCGATTCGCTATGATTGAGCAACCGCCCTTAGAGAACCGTACCATTCTATGGAATTGGTTATTTCCCGGCAAGGATATAGCCACATAGGCTGGAAGCCTGTGCTACTGTCCTGCTGCCATAAGATGAATTTTGTGTTGTTGCACTCATTAGACGAAGTGCGAGACAAGGTTCGAGACAAGGTTTAGGGCAAAATAGCGTGCGATTGGGTTTCGCGGAGGGTATAAAGGTAAACCGACAAGCGTCTTTCATGGGGTTGTATGAAAGGCGGTATCTGCCCTTGATTTCGGTATTGCGGATCATTGAGTGCCTTCGCAAATGCCATCGGCGGATAACCAGGCAACCCAATGACAATTAACGAACGAGGAACGAAGAACGAACAATGACGAACTAGGAACAATAAAAGAGATTACCTTATGGCTGATCAAAATACATTCTACCCCCAGGACGAATACAACACCGAATTCCAGTCCAATGTACGTCCTTCGGATTGGGCAAATCCTGTCCCGGACGGCCGTTACAATCTCGTGGTTATCGGCGGCGGAACGGCCGGACTGGTTGCCGCCGCGGGTGCGGCGGGGATTGGAGCAAAGGTTGCCCTGGTTGAATCTGCGCACATGGGGGGCGACTGTTTAAACGCGGGCTGTGTACCTTCAAAAGGGATGATCCGTGCCGGACGGGCGGCAGATGCCGTGAATAACGCTGCCGATTTCGGCGTGAATGTGCCTGAAGGATCGGCCAGTGATTTCTCGGCGGTGATGGAGCGCATGCGGCGCTTGCGTGCGCAGATCAGCCCCAACGATTCGGCGGCCAGATTCCGCGAACTCGGTGTTGACGTATACTTGGGAGAGGGGGCCTTCACCGGATCTGATACCATAGAGGTCGATGGGCAGACATTGACGTTCAGCAAAGCGGTGATTGCCACCGGCAGTCGCGCTTCTGCGCCGCCGATCAGCGGCCTGGATCAGGTGGATTATCTCACCAACGAAACCGTGTTTTCGCTTACCGAACGCCCTGAACGTGTCGGCATTATCGGGGCCGGTCCCATCGGAGCCGAACTGGGCCAGACCTTTGCCCAGCTCGGTTCTGAGGTGTTTTTGGTAGAGTCTAAGCACGGGATTCTGCAGAAAGAGGACAGAGACTGTGCCGAAACCGTGCAGAAGGCCATGGAACGCGACGGGGTAAATCTCCTGTGCTGCGGCCGGCAGATGGAAGTGAATGCGGCTGAGGACGGCAGAATACGATTAACACTCGATTCGCACGGGGAGGGATACAACGAGGTGGTCGACAAGCTCCTGGTGGCCGTCGGCCGCGCGCCCAACGTGGAAGGACTGAACCTGGAAGCGGCAGGTGTCGAGTACGACAAACACGGTGTCACCGTGGATGATCGACTGCGTACCAGCAACAGCAATATCTTCGCCGCGGGCGATGTCTGCTCGCGGTACAAATTTACACACGCCGCCGATTTTATGGCGCGTATCGTCATCCAGAATGCACTGTTCATGGGACGCGGCAAGGTCAGCAACTTAGTCATTCCCTGGTGTACCTATACCTCGCCCGAGATCGCGCATGTGGGCCTCAGCGAGCACGACGCTGAGGAACAGGGCGTGGCTATCGATACCTATACCCAACAGTTCGCTGATGTTGACCGCGCCGTTCTGGACGGCGAAACGGACGGGTTGGTCAAGGTCCACTGCCGGAAAGGCAAGGATAAAATCCTGGGTGCAACGATTGTAGCCGCCAACGCCGGGGATATGATTTCAGAGATTACCCTTGCCATGAAGAACGGCATCGGGATTGCCGGGGTCGGCAACACTATTCACCCGTACCCGACCCAGGCGGAAGCGATTCGAAAACTGGGGGATCAGTACAACAGAGGCAAATTGACCCCTATGGTGAAAAAAGTGTTTGACAAGTGGCTGGCATGGCGGCGATGAAGTTGGAGCTGATAACAGAATCTTTCTCATTTGCGTAGGGCGGAGCCGTCAGGCCAACCCGCCATAAAGCGGTGCTGAGGCACCGGCACGCCAAAGATCGGCTTGCGCCGATCGTTATGCTGACGCGACAGCGTCCTTAGGAGTGGCGGTCGCTTGAGACCGCTTTTCGAGGCTGAAGCTTGATTCAGCCTTCTGTTGTAAGAACTCGCCGGGGCGTAAATCCGGCTGAAGCCGGTGCTGCGAACCTGCTTGTGATTCCGTCTTACGGCGAAACAGCATTTTCTGCTGCAAAAAAGGGATAGCAAAGAACGGCGAAATGCACGACACACGCGAAAATTCTCGCATTTTCATTCCGTGTAAATCGGTGCATTTCGCGGTTGATACCTATAGCAATGGACATTTTGCAGAGGTCGTAACAATGGTTACATTCCTATATTAACAAGTGGAAAACAATCAACTGAGGGAGTTACTTATATGAGTGTAGCGTTACAAATTGACTTAGACGAACTCAAGAAGCTGGTCAGACAGTGCGATACCGAGGAAAAACTCGAGCTGGTCCGACAATTGGAAAATGAGACGTTCTCGGCCCGACTTTCGCGATTGCAAGCCAAATTGAACGCGGCTGACTTATCCTTCGATGACATCACGAACGAAGTGGAAGATGTCAGAAAGCAGCGTTATGAGCAGTGAACATTCATCACCGGTTCGGGTTGTCATCGATACGAATATCTGGGTGAGCTACCTCATCGGTAAATGTCTTGGTGATCTTACTTCGCCCTTAGAGAAAGACCAAATCAGGTTGCTCCACAGCGAAGAATCGTTCTACGAACTGATACAGGTGGTTCAGCGCCCAAAACTCCGCCAGTATTTTGTTGAACAAGATATTCGTGAACTAATAGAGCTTGTCAACTTCCGGACTCACTGGATAGATGTTGCGGAAGAGGCGAACGCATGTCGGGACCCCAAAGACAACTTTCTGCTCGATCTAAGCTGGTTTGGCAAAGCGGATTATCTTGTCACCGGCGATCATGATTTGCTGGTACTAGAACAGTGGGGCCATACCCGCATCGTCGATTACCGCGAATTTGACAAATACGTCGCGGATTTACCGCAAGACGGTTAACTGTGTTCGCTTTACCTGTGATAACACTTCCACACTGAGTTTGACTGTAGAGCGGTTCGCCTCAACAATATCGATATAACTACGTTGTCCGTAGGTCGTCACGACCCTGAAAAGTGTCGAGACTGACTGCAATTTTTTTCGCCCGGCTGTAGGTGGTGTTTCGACGAAACTGCACCCATATCAGGCCGATTTCGGCGAAACACGGCCTACTGTTGGCGTGTGTGAACACATGAAAATTGCAACGGCTCACTTGGCTCGCGAATCCATTTCAGCAGATATCCCGCAACGGTGAGCGGCGTCAGGTGTAGAAAACAACAAACAAAAAACGAAAAACGGATCATAAAAATGACACAACAGAATCTCACCAACCGTTTACCCGTCGCCCTTCTGACTCTTCGTTTGGGCGTGTTTATCGTGATGTTCATGTGGACGCTGGACAAGTTTGTAACACCACAGCACGCTGCGAAGGTTTTTGAAGGTTTTTATGGACTGTCGGGCTTAGGCCCTGCGATTATGACAGCATTCGGTGTCGCAGAAATGATCCTTATCTTCGCTTTTCTCCTTGGGGTCATGAAGCGGTTGACCTACGGACTGGTTTTTCTGCTGCATGCCATTTCCACCCTCTCGTCCTACGCGCAGTATCTGGAACCGTTCGATCATCTGCTGTTTTTCGCCGCCTGGCCGATGCTTGCTGCATGCTTCGCCTTGTATTACTTGCGGGACCAAGATACCCTTTTAACATGGCAAACCATACGCCGTGCCAGTTCCGGCAACACATCGCAGAAGGATTAAATTTCAAACGGCAAGCAGATATGTCTTGAAAGGTTTTAAAGAGGACACAGCGGAGATGCAGAACGTGAAATATCACCGAACAGACGAGGACTGGCTGCAGACAAGTGAAGGAGCCCCTCGCGGCTACATCGATCCGCGGCGTTTACGGGAGTTGTGGTTCCATACCGGTACCGCCTGCAATCTGCAATGTCCGGATTGCTTTGAAAATGCGGCCCCTGAAGACCAACGGCTCGAGAGCGTGACGCTCGACGATGTGGTCCCGTTCATCGATGAAGCGGTAGGACTGGGCATCGAGAAATTCTCGTTTACCGGCGGGGAACCGTTCGTGGTCAAAGATACGGTACGCATCCTCGATTATGCGCTCGATTTCCGTCCCTGCTTAGTCCTGACGAACGGCACACAGCCGTTGCAGGCACAGATGGCTGAAATTGCCCCCCTGATCGAAAAACCGAACAGCGTGGCGTTCAGAATCAGCCTGGATTACCCGGATGCGGCGCAACACAATGCGCGGCGTGGGGAAGGCATGTTTGAGATAGCTCTACAGAGCCTTGCTCAACTGTATGACATGGGCTTCCATGTCTCCGTAGCGCGTCGTCATCAGGAGGACGAGGACTCGGCGGCGGTAGAAGCCTCATACCAGGCACTTTTTGCAGAAGCAGGGGTGCCCGAGGATACGCCTGTGATCGCTTTCCCGAATCTTGAGCCGGTGGATACACCGGAAATTACCGAAGACTGCATGACGACGCATCACACCGCAGAGAGCTGCGAAAAATTTATGTGTGCGTTCAGTCGGATGGTTGTCAAACAGAAAGGCCGGATGCGCGTCTATGCGTGTACGCTGGTCGATGACAACCCGCACTATGATCTGGGGAGTTCGCTGACAGAGAGCGCGAACACACGCGTGAACCTTGAACATCCGCGCTGTTTTGCCTGCTTCGCCGGTGGTGCATCATGCAGCGAATTGTAGGATGTGCTGTATTCAAAAAAGGAAGGTAGATCATGGGAAGTGAAGCGACAGCCGAAGCTACGAGTAACAGGGAGAAGGCAGCCAGAAAGGATTTTTTGAGCGGGCTGGCTTGCTCCCAAGCCGTATTGGCCGCCTTTGCCGATCGGTATGACTTGTCCCGGGAATGCGCCCTGCGCCTGGCCGCGGCCTTCGAAGGTGGAACCGGGATGCAGGGCGACACATGTGGCGCACTTGTCGGCGTGTACCTGGTTCTCGGTCTGGAATACGGTGGGATCGATCCCGAAGACCTGGGCGCAAAACAACTGACGGCAGAAAAAGTAAACGAAGCTACGCGGTTGTTCAAAGAGTGTAATAAAGGGAGGCGAACCTGCTGCGAGTTGCTGGGGTGTGATATCTCAACGGACGAAGGGTTGAACGAGGCTTTGAGAAGGGAGCTCTTCCAGAGGCGTTGCCCTGCCTTTGTGAGGGATGCTGTGCGAATTGCCGAACAGTTGCTCGAAGAGCGTTATCAAAGCAGTACCTCCTGTTAAACGCGCAGTTGTTCTGGGTATACTTAATAGGAACAAAGGATAAGCCTTATGAGCAAGCTACGTCCCGGCGGAGGATACCGCAATACGGCCAGTTTTCAGACGGCGACGATCATTTACGACGGCACGTACTGGTTCTGCGAGAAAATTCATGGATCCGCGTTCGCGCACCGTGGACCAAATGGTGCAGGCGGCTCGCTCCGGACGACAGAATATTGCCGAAGGCTGCCGCTTCGGCGCAACATCATCGTAGACCGAGCTAAGACTGATCAATGCCGCCCGCTCCAGCCAGGAAGAATTGCTCCTCGACTTCGAGGATTACCTGCGTCACCGACAGCTGGCGCAGTGGGCGCCTGACGGTCCTGAAGCTATGGCTATGCGGCGTGTGCCGTATACCGCTCGGAAAGATCTGACCGACCTGACCGATGCCCAGCGGTGGGCGCTGTACGCGCCGTGGCTTGAGCACGACGATCCGTCCGTGCGCGCCAACGCTTTGATCTGCCTGATCCACCAGGTGAACTATCTGCTTGATCAGCAGATCGAAGCACTGGAAAAGCGCTTCGTGGAGGACGGAGGGTACAGCGAACAACTGGCAACCGAGCGTTTGGCCGAACGAACACGCCGCAAACGTGCCGCTCAGAAAGATCAGACTGATCGGTCGGATCAGTCCGATCGGTCGGATCCCATTCCCGAATGCCCGCAGTGCGGCAGAGCGATGGCGCTACGCACCGCCAGAGGAGGGCGCAATCCCGGTTCGCAGTTTTGGGGATGCACGGCGTATCCCGAGTGCAAGGGAGTCATCAATGTGTGAATGTCCGCAACTCAAGCAACAGCCCAATGAAGCGGGAGATCGACGATTATGATGAATGAAACGCTTATTCTCGCAGGTTCTGCAGCTGGCATTGGATTTATACACACAGTGCTGGGGCCAGACCACTACCTGCCTTTCATAGCGATGTCCAAGGCCCGAGGGTGGAGTGGTGCGTTGACGGCGATCATTACGTTGCTGTGCGGAATCTGCCACATCACGGGATCGATTATTCTCGGTATGGTTGGGCTCTTCTTTGGCATTGTTGTCTTTGGTCCCTGTGAACCGCTGATCCCCCTCCTTATGTATCCGGCGGCCAAGTCAAGCGCCCTGGCTGTAGCCGCTGTGGGTATAGTCTTCGGTCTGGTGACGATCGGGACCATGCTGGCTTGTGTCATGGTGCCGTACTACGGTTTATCGAAGATTTCAATTCCTCACGCCGAGAGGTACTCTCACGCCGCTGCTGGACTTACAGTCTTCTTATGCGGGGGCGCGATCAAGTTCCTGGGACTGTGAGCGTCTCAGCCGGTTTCTTCTGAAACGGCGGCTTCTTCGAACGTGGCGATATCGGTGAGGGCGCATGCCGCAGCATCGACCAGGCTCATGGCGAGGGCAGCACCGGTGCCTTCACCCAGGCGGAGCTGGAGGTCGAGCAGCGGAAGTTTTCCCAGATCTTCGTGCATTGCGGTATGGCCCTGCTCAACGCTGCGATGGGCGGCAATCATATAATCCGCCGCTTCACGCTTCAGGTTCTTAGCCAACAGAGCGCCGGCGGTGGAGATAAAGCCGTCGAGCAGTACGGGTTTCTGCTGGGCGGCCGCGCCCAGGATAAGCCCGGCGATGCCGCCGATTTCGAATCCGCCGACTTTGGCAAGGACATCAACGGGGTCATGGGCATCCGGTGAGTTATGCTGAAGCGCGCGTTTGATGACGCTCGTTTTGTGGGCGAGTTGGTCATCCTCCAGGCCGGTGCCGCGGCCGGTGATGTCTTCCACTGAGGCACCGGTGAGGGCGGCCAGCACGCCCGTGCTGGGCGTTGTGTTGCCGATGCCCATATCGCCGGTGGCGAATATGTCGGTTTCCGCGCCGAGGTATGAGGCGGTTTCAATTCCCGCTTCAATCGAGGCGATGGCCTGCTCTCGGGTCATCGCCGGTTCTTTTGCGATATTGCCGGTGCCGGCGGCGATGCGGTGCGATATCAGTTTTGCGTTATCGGAATAGTTGTTCAGCGGCTCGGCGATCCCCATGTCCACAACGTAAACCTCGGCGTTTGCCTGGCGGGCCAAAGCGTTGATCGCCGCCCCTCCGTGGAGAAAATTCAGAACCATCTGCCGGGTCACCTCGCTTGGGTATCGGCTTACGCCTTCGGCGGTCACGCCATGGTCACCGGCCATGACCGCCACCGCCTTTCGTGAGACAGGCGGCGACATCGAGCGAGTCATGGCCGCCAGCTCTTCGGCGAGATCAAGCACCCGGCCCAGGGCCCAATAGGGCATCGTCAGCGATGCCAACCGCTGATGAGCATGCTGAGCCCACTCTTCGCTGCGGGCGGTAATTCTGCGCTGTGTGTTTTCAAGCAGTTCCATATGCCGGTGCTCCTCGCTTAAAGTTGGAAAACTGCAGCCTGGTGATGTTGCCGTGCCTGAACGGGACTACAAGGCGATATCCAGAGTGGTCTGAGTGTCGTTGTCCCAGCCGTCCCAGAGGAACGCGTTTTCTTTTCCGTCGGCGATCAATCTGAGGGCATAGCGGACCTGATGCTCATAGAATTCGCAGAAAGCGCCCGGATACGCCATGCCGCCGTTCATTTCGTGAGCCTCTGCGGGGCAGGGTGAACCGCAGAAGTGCCGGATGGCGCAACGATTACACGGGGCGATATTCTCCACTTTGCGTTCAGTGACTTCGCGGAATGGTTCGCTGTTGAGAACATCGGCAATGGAATCTTCCAGAATGTTGCCGGCGTTGAATCGGTCCAGTCCGATGAATTCACTGCAGGGGAACAGGCTGCCGTTCGGCGCCACAGCGAAGAAGCTGCGACCGCCTCCGCACGGGGATATATCGCACATCAGTCGTCTGGCTGTTGGTGCTACGATGCTGAGAATGATATTCGCAAAATTGGCCACCACGAGTTTTCGCCCGGTACGCCGGTAAAGGTCGTAGCTGCGTTCCAGGGCATTGATAAAGTGCTCCGCGACAGTGCGTTCGTCCGGCTTGAAAGGTCTCGCGCCGGGCAGGGTGCAGCGGACCATGTTGAGCAGGCAGGCGGGGACTTCCTGTTGGTGGAAAAACTCGACAATGTCTGTGAGTTGGTCCATGTTTTCGCTGGTGACCGTGCAGATAACGTTGTAGCGCGGGTAGTCCCGGAGTTTCTGCATGGCATTCAGTACCGTATCGTGCACACTGCTTCCGTCCCAGGCGGTGCGTGTTTTGTCACCGGTTTCCGGCGAGACGGCATCGATGGACAAGCCGATCCCGACCTGATACTGCGTGAGAAAGTCTATGGCCTGATCATCAAGCAGTGTGGCATTGGTTTGTATGCCGAAACTGAAAACATCGCCGTATTTTTGAATAGCGGTAAACACAGCTTCCCGGTTGAGGAGGGGTTCAGCCCCGTGAAAAACAATCTGAGGGCGGCGCTCTTCCGGCATGAACGAGTCGAAGTAAGTCTGCAGTGTCTCCAGGGTGGACAGGAGCGTGTCCGTGCTCATGTGCTCGCCGTTGCGTCGGAGATCTTCAGGAATGTAGCAGTAACTGCAATTCAGGTTACAGCGTTCCGTGGGGTTTACGTATACAGCGGAAGGTTTAAGACCGAAACGCAATGTCTGTATTTCTTCTGCAAAACCTTGGGCGTTTTCCTGAAACTGCTGGTGTAGAGAACTGTTTTCTCTGAAAACATCGGCCAGCTGGTCGCGTTGGACCAGTGCCCAGAACGCTGTGTCCGGTTCTACGACAGCGGCGTACGCGGGGTGGTCTATGTCGACAACCTGCAAAGCTGCCCCGTTGCCGCTGTTGGGAAAGAGGCCCCGGGATGGGGCCTCGTTGTTGGTTACGCTTGCCGCTTGTTGCGCTGCCATTACTTTTTCTCCTTGTCCATGAAGATAAAGTGCGACAGGCCGGTCCCTTTCGGGTCGCAACTCTTGCGGTAAGCGAGGATCTGACGGTTTTGTGTTTTTGATTTTGCTGTTTGTTTCTGTGCCATGTTCGACTCCTCCTTGTTTTTGTGTTTTTATGTTCGGGGCAGCCGGTGTGGTCTGCCCCCGGATGCCCGGTCTGTTTCGTCTCGGCCGAATGTCGGTCTCTTGTCCTGAATTCGGGCTCATGAGAAATTGGCCGGGACAAAAAAAAAGGTTCCGGCGACACACGCGTGCCGCCGAAACCTTTACCATCAGTTCCGGTCTCTGTCCCGTTCTCAGCAGGTCTTCTGGCTCTCGGTCTGTTGGGCTGGGTACACCTTCCCGCCGGCCTTCGGCTATGCCTTGACCGACAGTGGCTGGACGTCGCGCGCCCTGTACCCGCCTATACCGATTACAGCGACGGGATCGCCACGGACTTTCACCGTGTTCCGAGATGCTGAGTACGGAATATTCCGAATTTTCCTATAACTATAATATGTTCGAGCTGGAACGCAACGGGGTTTTCGGCTCGTTGCTGTTGTGCAGTCGATCAGTTGAAGCCGGGATGTGTTATGAGACTCGGCAGACATGCTGAAGCATGAACGCCGACAAGTCGATCGCGCGGTTTTGGCTGGTCAGAGTTCATACTTTAGTATGCTTTGGAATCATGCAGTTGCTGCATACCGAGTCTCATACGAGCCAACCCGCCGGACAAGGTCCTGATACCCCAAACAAGAGACTAATCGGGGGTTTGACTGTAACGAATCGCTTAACGCAGTTAGTCTCATACGAGCCTAGCCGCCGGTCAACGTCCAACACCCCCGAACAAAAGACGAATCGCGGTTTTAACGGTAACGAGTCGCTTAACGCAGTTAGTCTCATACCAGCCTCTCCGCTGGACAAGGTCCAGATACCCCGCACAAAACACAATTCACAACACGGCGGTAACGACCCGCTTAATGCAATTGCATTGAGTATAACAATTCCATCCTGGATGTTGACGACACGCTGAACGCAGTTCCTAAACGCAGGCATTGCATGCAGCGTGACGAAAACACCCTGGATGGTAACGATATGCTAAACGCAGTTTGACACGCTGAACGCAGTTCCTAAACGCAGTTTTCTCATGCAAGCATAGCATATGAGACTGCCGTTGATTGTTCATCTCGATCTCAGGCGCGGATTAAAAATGCGGTCCAGCGCGAATCCAAGCATTGCAAAGCTGAGCCCGGTAAGCATCAGCATAACGGCTGGGCTGAGCACCCAGTAGTAATACCCGTTGTAAAGCGCACTTTCGTTCTGCGCATCGTGAAGGATTTTCCCCCAGGTGGGCAACACCGGGTCGCCGAGCCCCAGCACGGAGAGAGAGGCCTCAAGGAACACGAATGTGGGGATCAGCGTAACGAAGCCCGGAATCAATACCGGTAGAATCCTTGGGACCATATAGCGCATAATAATACGGAGGTTGCCCGCGCCATAGGCGCGTGCCGCTTCGATAAACGGCTCCTGTTTGACGGGCAGCAGCATGGCGCGGTACATCTTGACGCCGGCGCTGAAAATACCCAGGGCGACCACGACCGCGAGCATGAGCCACAAGCTTCTGGTGTAAAGGGTCCCGATCAACACCAGGATCGGCAGCAGGGGCAGGATCATGTTCACCTCCGTTACGCGCTGGATGCCGGCGTCGACCAGTCCGCCGAACCATACACCGGTTGCAGCTACGCACAGCGTTGTAATTGTGGTTCCGACTGCTGCGAACAGTCCGAATATCAGGGCAATCGGGGTTCCCCACAGTAACGCGACGATCAATGCACGGCGCTGATGATCAGTTCCGGCAATTCCATGCACGCGGCCGTAGGAGATGAACGTCGCATCGAGGGAGCTGTTCTCTTCAAACAGGATTGCATCCACGACCAGCTTATATTGTCCCTTCAGTACGTCGGGTCTGCCTTTCTGGTCTTCATTCCGTTTCGACAGCAGGGCAACATGGGCAGGCGCGCCCAGGTTTCGCTCCAGATTCCGGTCTTGAGAAAGGGCAATTCTCTGAGAAGATCGCGGGCGGTAACTTCCGAGCGGAATGGTGCGGCCGTCCGGTGTTTTCCAACGGAGGGTCACCAATGGTCCTTTTTCCTGGAACCGGGACTTCAGAAAAACATTCATCTCCGAAGGGAAGGCAGCATAGTTGTACTTGAAGTCCATAGATATGCGCACCCGGCGGGTATCCCGGAAGCGTTCCTCCTGTATGGCGGCGTCGCTGTTTTCAAGTTTAATCGTGGGCGGCAGATCGTTGACGCGAAACCAGTTGGTCCACACCGGTGCAGCATTCCGCGGGTGATCGCGCCACTCTTTGCCGCCGCGCCATAGTTCGAGGGCTTTGGGGTAGGGAATCGCAAACACGGTATAGACAGAGACCCCGACAAAGCCCGCGATCAGCAGAATACCCGCCACGGCCGAAGGGTAATGCCGAAGTTGTTTGAACGCTTCCACCCACCTATTCATTTCCGCCTCCACTCATTTTGACCCGTGGGTCGAGCACGGCATACAGGATGTCCAGCACAAACACCGTACCGGCAAGCAAATACGCAAAGATGACCACGCTGCCTATGATCACGGGTGTATCCCGCAGGCCGATCGCTTTAAACATCAGTGTGCCCACGCCCGGCCAGTTGAACACTTGCTCCAGAATGATCGCGCCGCTCCACAGTCCGATCAGCATGAGCATAAAATTTGTAAGGATCGGCGGCAGGGTAGGGCGGAGAATGTATCGGTTCTGGATCGTCTGCGGAGGCAGTCCCTTGGCGCGGGCCATCTCGACATAATCCTCGCTGGAATAAATCAGGAAAAACGTGCGCCACGAATAAATGGAAATGAAGATCGCGGATACGAACATGGCCAGAAGCGGCAGCGCCATGTGATTCAGCACGCTCAGCGCGTACGCAAAGGGGCTTTCCGGCGGGGGCGCCGCCACCATGCCTCCCGGGGGGAAGATCGGCAGGACAAAGGAGAAAATAAGGATAAGAAAAATGCCGTAAAACCAGCCGGGCGCTGCCGATGTAGGGGCGAGGGCAATGACAGCCCGGTCCACTTTACTGCCGTATTTCCTGGACAACGCTAGGGCCGCAAACACGGCGACGAAGAAGACCAATATATTGGCGGTGCCGAACAGAAGGAGCGTCGCCGGCAGGCGTTCACCGATAATGTTATACACTTTGCGTGAACCTTTATCACTGTGCATATGCTGTGCGCGTCCCAGATTCAGCTTGATCGCCTGCCAGAGGTAATCAACACTTCGGCGGATAAACGGTTCATCCAGTCCCAGCCGCTTGACTTCGTTTTGTACTTTTTTCTTGATAATGGCGTTTCGTTTTTCAGCCGAAAGCTCGCGGAAGTCCTTATTGCCGGCTACCTGCTCCGCTACTTCGGCCTGGATCTGTGATTTCCGTAATTGGTCAAGCTGGCCGCCGCCCTGTGCGATGAAAATCGTCAGGTATACCCCGAGAACCACGGTGACAAAAAGGGCCGTCAAGCGAAGCAGCGCGTAGAGCCCTATCCGCCGTACATTTTCCCGGCGTCGCGGGGAAGACGGCGGTGTCTGTGCTGGGCGGGTTTGGTTCTGTTCCGGCGTCATTTCTGTTCACTGTCTTCTTTCTTGCCTAATTTGTGCGCGGCGCCCTCCGGAACTGTGCCGAATGCAAACGATGCGAAGCTCGGTAGAGCAACGCGCTTCGAGCTTGCCGCCACTTCAAGGCTGTTGGCACCGATGCCCATTTTATCACTGAGTTTGCTGCTCAAAGGGATCCGCCATATGCCTTTTCTGTCGCCAGGTTCGGCTTGTCCCTGAGCAATCAGGTTATCGTCGCTGTCGAAAAACGTGAAGCTGACTTCTCTGATCGCCTTACGCGGATAAGCTTTGCCTTTGTATGTAACTTCAACGTTGAACCGGGCAGCGTTGCCTCTCTCGATGATGTTGGGGCCCTTCACTTGTACGGCGGGCACTTCCGGATCATCGAAACGAAGCCATTTATCGGCCGGGTCGGGAAAGCCTTTGAAGCGCTGTAATACGACTGTGCCCTCAACGGGCCGAATCGATGACAGGTAAAACGGCCCTTTGCCCACCCAGAAGTGTCCCTGGTCTGCTCGCCACTCGGCAAGTGCCCGGTAACGTTTCTCTGTTTCCTTATCGTCGATAAACTTACTGAGCACTTTGGGGAACGGCACAAAATTGCGCCGTCGGGCCCGTTTAAGTTGATTGTCCAGGATTGAAAGGCTGGGACCCGCCACAAAACTCATCCACTCGATGCCCAGTTTGTCCGCTTTGTCGGAGGAAAAGGCCAATCGTTTGTTGCGTTCGGCGAGAATACCCAATGCCAGGGTATGCCAGGCCGTAGCCCCGGGTATACGCATGCCGGCGATCCATTCCGCGTCCGGGTAGATCTGGTCACTGTAGATTTCGATTTTCAGGGGGGATTCTGAGACGATGCGCCAGCCTTTGAAATGCTGCCTGAAGGTGCTCAAGGCCGGCACGTGGGATCTGTCGAACAGGGGACTTTCCTCTTCACCGCGTACGAATGTCAGAATCCACGGCAGGACGATGTCTGCCAGGGAAACGGTTGTTCCGTCATGCCATCTCTGTTCGAGGAATCCTTTCTCGTAGGTGACCCGCGTCCGTGTCCTTGCCTGAAGGCCGTCCGGGTATTTCTCGTCCGCGCTGACAAAGCGTTTTTCTTCGCTGTTCCAGCCGACCCATGCCTCGGGCGGAACACGGATCTTCTTCTGCCTCTCGAGCTCAACCCAGTCCAGTGTACGTTTAACGGGGACATCTTTTTTGACGGTGACTTCTGCCTCCGCAACGCGTTGCGAACGGAAAAGCCCCGTATAAGGGTCGGGCAACACTGCGGGATCGCTGAGGCCGCGGATGATCATCTGGTCGTAAATCCAGTTACTGCCCGCTATGGGATTCCAGGGGTCCGTCAGGAAATTTGGGGCGCCGAGCTTCATCTTCCCCCCGATACGGTTCCGGTAACGAAGCGTGTAAGGCCAAAGGTATGATCCGCCGATACCCGCCGCAAGATCTGAAGTGACCTCCACGTTGGCCGCATGCGGCCATACGGTTTTCGTATCGACAAGCCAGATGCGTGTCGATTGTTTCATGGCCAGTTCTAAGCCGCGCCGCATCAGGTTCTGTCGTTCCTGCCAGGTAGCGTAATCCCTTTCCTGAAGGCGGCGGGCGGTTTTGTCCAGTTCGGGGGGCGGATCATAGACCTGCCATAAAGGCAGGGGGCGCCCCCGCGGGGTGTAGTAAGATTCGAACTGGTTGGCCTGGTCGCGATTGATCATGGTCGCCGCCCATCCGCCGGTATAAAGGTGCCATTTGCCCGCTTTCGGGTCGGTGCCGATCCAGAGATGGGATGATTGTTTCATGTTGCGGTACATCCGATGGACGTTGAACCCCAGTTTCTCCATCAGATTGCCCACATAGTCTCCGACTTTCTCCCGAGCATCATCAGTGCGGATAATGATGTTTATCTCAATGGGGTTGCCTTTGTACACCCATTGACCGTTGTGCTTTTCTGCGCCCATGTCGTTCAGTTCACGATTGATGATGTTTTTCGCTTTTTCCGGATTATGCTGGTAACGCAATTCCAGAGCACGGGCTTTCCTGGCCAAACGGGCATAGTCCGAATACCCTGTGTTCAGCGGAAGAAAACGCGGCACTGCCAGACCCCCATAAAGTTCATTCGCGATGTAGGACCGATCAATCAACCAGTTGAGCGCTTCGCGGATGGCGCGGTTTTTGAAAGGATTAAGACGCTTGTCGTCGTTGAACTCCGCCGGGTTGATGGTCAGTTCGGCCGAAGTACCGGACGACATTTCGTGTTCTATACCGGGGGCACGCCGAATCCGAGTGAAAAGGGTAGGGTTTGAAATACCGGCGGCAAAAAGCTGAATACGTTCGTTTCTGATCAGGTTAACGGCCTTGCCCGTGTCAGGGGTCTGAGTAAACACGATTTCGTCGACCCATGCGCCGCGCCGCTTGGTGTTATCATTCCTGTCGGTGTCGGATGCCGCTTGATCAGGCGAGCCGGCCGTAGTATGGGGGGGCGATAAGAGCGAGCTCCCCAGCATAGCGGCGAAGGCAAGCAATGATCTGCCAGCTCGGTTTATTCTGCACGCCGTCATATGGCGGTTGTCTCCAACTCGAAATTCGTGCTGAGGTACGACCGGAAGCACGAGTTTCTGCGCCCGCGTTAAGGCGTATCGTCACGAGGACCGATCGTGCATGTATGGAGAGCACCGGCAGACTTCGATAAGAGCCGGTACATCAATCTGTATGAGTAAGGTAAAATACCGCTCTGACAAGCGTTCTTCAATGCATCATTCCGGGATATTGCCGGTCGGATAGAAGATGAACATGGAAGAATCTGCTGTTGATGAGCCCGGAGCGTCGGTTCGGAATAGATCGGCGACGCCGATTTCTGGCGTGGTCCCGATCTCTTTATGAGAATCGGGACGCAACTCATTGTTTGCTGCGGATGTCACGTGTCACGGATTTCTGCAATGTTGTCTTTCGTATGAAAGAAAGCGGAAGTCGGGGGCGGTCTCAATAGTGAAAGCAGCGGAGCCGTCAGCCTCGATTCTTCTCGTATCCGTTCCTCCGGTCTGTAAATCCCGGCATTGGACCTCTTCGTCCGCCAGCCGATTCAGGGTAAGTGTCTGTCGGGGTGTCGGGTTACACCTTTCCCTGAAGATCAGCAGATACCCGCGGTTTTCGTCCGGAAGGTGACACTGAAACCCGGTCCATGCAGCATTGTTCGGTTTGTCTCCGACGGGATAGACAATTCCGCGGAATATGGATGTTCTGTGTTCTTTGTAAGTTTCAAGAAGAGGGCGGATTGTGGCTTTTGCTCGTTCAGAGTAATACTTTGTTTCCTGAAAAAACAGCGGAATGCCCATCAGTGCAATTGCTGTTGCGTAAGTGTGAGAATGCAGGTAAGCGTCACTGCGTTTCCTGTCAACCAAGTCGATATTCTGGATCGGGCACTGGAATTGCTGAAGATTGAGATACTTGGAGACCTGCCAGAGATCCCGGAGCACAGTATGCGGCCGATATACCGTCGACAAAGGATGTTTGGGTTTACGGTTTTCGAGGTAAAGGGCACCGTACTCACGAGCGAAGAAATAGCCCACGCGGGGAGGGTTCTCCGTGACATCCCAGTTGACCCGCACTCGGTGCCCGGTCCAGGTAATAAAATCGCGTACTTTTTCCATTAAGGCATCAATCGCTGCGCGAGAATCCAGAACGGCAAAGTCAAGCTTGTATTGAGAAAAATTGCCGTCGGAGAAGTTATCTTTCAACTCTTTTCCGCTTATCGGCATAGCGGCCGCCCATAAGCCGAGTTTGATCCCCGATTCCGTCGCGCGTGAGCGAACGGGTGTCCATCCCTGCGGGTGAGCTTTGGGATGGGGATACCAGCCATTATCACCCGGTTTCCATGTGTCGCTGCCCGGCGGAACCTGC
>CAJXKU010000021.1 GCA_913055945.1 uncultured Lentisphaerota bacterium
TAATCGTCACGCTGGACGCAGTCCGCTGCATGCAATGCCTGCACGCAGTGCAAAGCGGCGCACGGAGCGCGCCGATGCGTCATGCTGCACGCAGTGCTCCGAAAGATCGACCCCGACACTTTTTATAAAGGTCAAGATCTTGCGACTTCGCCGATCAATTGCAAACTGACACCCTGCGCTGACAAGCCGTACGCGCATTATGTTGCGTGAACGCCCTCTCGTACTACAGACTTTGCGGTGATACGAACGAATGAACCGTTCTTTGCAACATAACGCCGCGCACCACATAACTCACTTCGGATGACAACCTGAACGCCTGAGTCGACAGGTTTGGAGACGGCGGGCCGCCGCCGTTTTCGTATGAGACTCGCCGGGTAAAATCCGGCTGAAGCCGGAACTACAAGCAATTGCCTCCGGGATAGCTGACGGTTTGTAGTACCGCCTTTAGGCGCTCTGCTGAATTCTTAAAGGCGGCGAGTCTCATACTGGGGCATCCGGTGGCCGCACCGGCGGTCAGGGTCGTATGCGCCGTATAACGGGCGAGGATGCCTCCAAGGACGGGGTCTGTTTATTCCCGGCGTTCAGGTTGTCGTCAAAATCGCGGTACGAGCGTGAGTTCTGGTCTACCTGATCTCGCCCTGCAAGGCGTCCGTCGTCGCGGCGACGTTTTCCGTGAAACATCCCGCCATCCAGATTGTGCGGTTCTACCCGTGACTTACTCACCTATCTCCAATCTTTAAAAGCTCACCGCCGAACACTCTGGGAAACAGTGGTTATTGTACGCACAAGAGCGTTCCGCTCTGGTATTGGGTGCTAGAAATCTCTGGCTTTCTGCAAATGAACGGAAACACCAGCGTATCAACAACCGAAGGCGGTGAAAAACGTACAGGAAAGGCGTTGTTCTGTAACGCTTCTTCCGTATTCCTGGTTTCTGCGGGCGTGATCGCGCTGCAATTGGCCTTAATGCGCTATCTATCCATCGCCACGTGGTACCATTTCGTTCATCTCGTCATAAGCACGGCGTTACTCGGCTTCGGCGCAAGCGGAACACTCTTAACCTTCGCCGGGAAGCGAATGCGAAAGGCATTCGAGCAGTGGAACTTTTACCTCCTGCTGGCCTTTACACTGTCAATCCCGCTATGTTTTCAGATCGCTGAAGTGCTCCCCCTCGACATCCGGCATCTCCTTTACAGTTGGGAACAGGGGGCATGGGCAGTGGCTTACCATGTGCTGATATTTATCCCTTTTTTTATCGCGGGTACGGTGATCGGCCTCGCGTTGACAGCTTCACGCCATAACGTGCAACTTATTTACGGCATCAACCTGGCCGGCAGCGGAGCCGGCGCCGCAATCATCACCCTCAGCATGTTTATTATTCCCGCCCAGCAATTACCCCTCTTGGTGTCCGTTATGGGGTTTCTCGGAGCTACGGTATGGTTGCTGCAAACCGCCGATCGCACAACTGACTACCGGCGACAGCTGCAGCAAGGGGGAACGTGGGCAATTGTCGGCGCACTATTGACGGGGAAAATCCTGTTCCTGCCAAGTCCATTGAACGTCGAGCCCTACAAGAAACTGGCCCATTTACAACGATGGACAAAACAGTCTAACGCAAGGCATATCGCCACCCGCAAAGGACCGCGTGCACGGATAGACGTGTACGGGTCTTCACGGCTTCACCATACCCTCTTCGCCGGATTGAGTGCAAGGGAAGAACCTCCTCCCCAACTCGCAATGCTGGCTGATGGCAGCTACGTGGCCACCATCTTCCGAATCGCCACACCTGAAGAGGCAGAAATTCTGGATCACACGCCTATGGCGGTGCCTTACAAACTTTTCGATTCTCCTCAGGTACTGCTCTTAGGGGAAGCCGGCGGACTTAACGTCTGGCTGGCCCTTCGCGGGGGCGCCCAGCATGTCACCGTAGTGCAATCCAATCCGCAGATTACCGAACTTATGAAAAACGAACTCGCTCCGTATAACGGAAATGTCTTTAATCGCCAAAACGTAACCGTCGTAAATGCGGATCCCCGATTGTTTCTTGAAAATACGAAGAAGCGATTCAATCTCATTCAGTTTGCCGGCACCCAGGCCCTCACAGGCGGAACCGGCGTACGCTCACTGCACGAAAACTTCCTTTTAACACGCGAAGGTATCAGCCAAGCCCTCGACCGCTTGAAATCAAAGGGACTCTTAGCAGCCACCCGCGGCATACAGACGCCCCCACGCGACAATATTAAACTTCTCGCCACATTTGTAGAGGCGCTGGAAAACTCACAGATGGACCATGCGGGTAATAAGGTCGCCCAGTACCGCAACTACCTTGCTGCCACCACACTCGCTACCAAGTCCGATTTTCTGCAGAAGAACTGCTCCCTGCTCGCTGATAGTTGTAAAGCTGAACGTCTCGATTTATCCTGGGCCCCATGCCGGAAGAACTGGACGGGTACACAAATAAATGAATTCCCCGGGCCGGATAACAAACCATACTCATATTTTCACTCGGCGGCAAAACAGATAATCGAAGGGAATGCTGAACATTTCTATAGAGACTGGATGTATAACGTACGTCCAGCTCGCGATCAAAAACCGTATTTCTACAATTTTTTCAAATGGTCGTCTCTTCCCCGGTTTATTGAGACATACGGCAAACGTTGGCTGCAGCGCCTGGAACTCGGATACGTTGTACTTGCATTCACCATCGTCGAAGTACTTCTCCTCGGCGCACTTCTCATCCTCGCACCACTGCGTCGGCTTAAACCGCCACCAGAAAATGCGGGACGATACGGTCGTCTGGTAACATTATGCTACTTCGGTGCCTTAGGAACGGGATTTATGATGGCAGAGATGATCTTCATCCTGGAGATGAACCGCTTCCTTGGCGATCCCATATACGCAGCAGCCGGCGTACTCACGGCTTTTCTGATATTCAGCGGACTGGGAAGCGCTGTTTCACAGCGTTTCTCAGGTAATCCCGCCACTGCAATTGCGCTGGCTGCAGCCGGTATAGGTGTGTACATTGTACTGTATGCCAACGGCTTTCGGGAACTGTTCTCGTTCATCGGCGGCCTGCCCCCCACACAACGTATACCTTTGGCGATCTTCATGCTTGCACCCGTATCCTTCCTGATGGGGTGGCCTTTTCCAAATGGACTTGCCCTGCTCCATCGCGGCTCTCCTTCTCTCGTTCCCTGGGCGTGGGGCATCAACGGCTTCGCTTCTGTGGCGGCCTCACCGTTGGCAGTGTTGATCGCGATCGGTTACAGCTTTACAAGCGTACTGCTTACGGTAACCCTCCTGTACATCGCAGCAGCCGTGCTCTCGTACCGCCTGCCGAGCAGGCACCTCCATCAAGCGCAATCTTAATCGAATAATGTTACATTATGCCGGACAATCACCCCGAAGACCCTCTCCGCCCAAAGAGGGATATCAAATAACGGAACGGAACAGAACAATGCTCACAAGAATCAACTACGCAATCGCCAGATTACTCATCCCCTATCTCAATCAAACCGACAATCACGCAGTCCGCGTCCGTCACGGTGCGGTAGCGGGATGGATCGCTCTTGTTGTTTCCTTGATCCTCTTTGCGGTCAAACTTGTCCTTGCCTTCAACGCAGACTCTGTGGCAGTGTTCGCCAACGCATTTCACCTGCTTTCCGATTTCGCTAATTCTGTCATCCTGCTTGCCAGCTTTCATGTTGCAGCCCGTCCAGCAACGACTACTACCCCTTTCGGTCACGGCCGCATGGAACACGTTGCGCCACTTGTGATGGCGATCGTACTTTTTATCTGCGGGATCCAGCTCGGCGAAAAAGCCCTCCAGCAGGTTATCACTCCGCGCGAAATCCACTACTTCCCTGCCTTACCATGGGTTCTCGGCATCACCATTGTGGTAAAAGAATTTGTCGGCCAATTCATCCGTTACCTGGGAAAACGCGTCTCTTCCACCGCAATCTTAACAAATGCTTCACACCACCGGATCGAAGCAATCCTTTCCGGTGCGGTGATTGCGGGCGTGCTTGCCGGTCACCACTACCACCTTCCCCGAATTGACGGATACATGGGCATCTTTGCAGCCCTGTGGCTGCTGTACCTGGGCTTCGATCACGGAAAGCACGCCATCGCGCCCATCCTCGGAGAGGCTCCGAGCAGAGAGCTCACGGAACGCATCCGGAATATGGCTTGTTCAATCGAAGGTGTAGAGGACGCTCATGAAATCATTGTCCACGATTATGGCTCAAAGTATCTGATTTCTCTTCACGCCGAAATCCCTGAAAAATACGGGCCTGCGCGAATGCATGAAATTGCCGAAGAGTGCGAAGAAAAACTGAGAAAAGAATACAGCGGAGAAGCTGTTTGCCATACCGACCCGCTGATGGAAAAGACAGAAGAGGTGCAGGAGATAGAGAAGATCTTCCGCACAGTTGTTCAGGAATACGACAAAGTTACTGACTACCACGACTTTCGCGTGATTGCCGATTCTGAAAATCAGATTATCCTCGCCGCCGATATTGACGCGGATGAAAACGTCGATGAAAGCACATTCCCCGATGTTACCGGAGAGCTGGAGACGCGGGCAAAACAGGCAATCCCGAATGTCGCCTACTGCAGCTTCTATATCACGCCGAAATTTGCCTACTGAATCACACACACAGACTGACTTTTTTATGAGTCCCCCGGGCAGAAACAGTCCAGCTCATTTATATTATTCTCTTCATTAATTCCCGAATAGAAAACCTAGAGATGTTCGTAGGTACCTCAAACAGAGACAGCAGGAGTGAGATCGAAAAATGAATCGAGAGAATGCCCCCCTCAAGATCGGGATCGTCGGCCTGGGAATGGGCCGCAACCAGATCACCCCCTTCCAAAATATACCCAACACCGAAATCGCCGCCCTCTGTGACACCTCACAGGAGCGTCTGGATCGCGTCATGCAGGAATTCAGCATCAGGAATACGTACCAGGACATGGATCAGATGCTCGACTCAGAGTCCCTGGACGCGGTAGCGATAGCCACTCCCAACTACACACATCATCCGCTCACCCTGAAAGCTTTCGATGCGGGACTGCACGTGTTGTGTGAAAAGCCACTGGCTCTCAATGCCGCCCAGGCTCAGGAAATGGTAGATGCCGCAGAAAAAGCGGACCGGAAACTGGCCATCCACTACAATCACCGCATGAGTCCCTCCGCCCAGCTCGTAAAACGATATATCTCTAACCGCGAATTGGGCGACATTTACTACATACGCTCCATTTGGCACCGCCACAGAGGAATCCCCAAAGGCGCATCAGGCTGGTTTTACAAGAAAGAAACATCCGGAGGCGGATGTTTTATTGACCTTGGTGTGCACATGATCGATATGGCGCTGACGTTCGCCGGATTTCCCCGCGTGCGAAGTGTAACCGGACAACTCCACAACCAATTCGGAGAAGTCGACGTTCCCGGTCAGGATATGGACGTTGATGATTTCGGCACAGCGTACATTAGATGCGAAGGCGGTTTAAGCATCTCCATTGAAATTTCCTGGGCATCCCATGCCCGCGAGCCCGGCATGTGCACTGAAGTTTACGGAACTGACGGCGGAGCAGTACGCGATAAGGACGGCGTAGAGATTATGCGCCGGGAACAGGGGCAAATTGCTAAAACTCGCTTTCCCCACGGTTTCAACAAATCGGGTATGCCTTCCGTCCAGGAGGATTTTGTCCGGGCAATCCGAGACGATGACGAACCCCATTGTTCAGGTCGACAGGGGCTTTTACTTATGCAGATCCTCGATGCGGTCACCGAATCGTCCAACACAGGCCATGAGATTAATCTTGAACATCAGACCTGAAAACCACACCCCAGTATGCCGCCGCGCACGTAAAAACAAAACACTGCCTTGGCTTGCCTTTGGCCAGGCGAAACCACGAACGAGCCAGACCACCGGGCGGCGGAGCCGCCCTGACACCCCGTGGCGAAACTTTGACTCCTGTATGTTGCGGCCTTTCTGCGGTACTCCTATCCATCCACGCCGCCCGGCGGCTTGGCTTATCACCCGTATCACACTTGACGCGGTTCCCGGCGGGTGGTCCGTCACCGGATAAAACAGCATGGGCTTGCTTTCCTGTGCGTTCTTGATCGCTATCGAAATCGCTATCGAAATCGGAATGCCGGATGCCTCGATGCCGCGCCCTGCCGAACCTTTTCGGTCAACGATAGTGGGAGACGATTAAAAACCGTACTCGTGATTTGCTCTCGTCGGCCGCTCTCGTCACCCCGCCTTAGAACGCATCTTCCACAGAAGATGCGTTTTTAGATTCAACCATTTGGGCAGGGTAAAAAAAAGGACCGCGGCCTCTGCCGGGAGGCTGCGGTCCTTCAGTGTAACGTTTCCGGCTTCTGCCGGCAAAGACAACGGCCGGCGGCGTGCTACTTTCCCACACGCGAGGTGCAGTATCATCGCCGCTGGGGCCCTTCACCGTCGTGTTCGGGATGGGAACGGGTGTTACCTCCCCGCTGTGACCACCGGCCGGAAAAGGTCAACTGTACAGAGCGCTTTTTCGTGGCGCAGCTTCGGCGCCGCCGGCGTACTGTGTGGCACGTCTCGGCGGTATAGTTATGCTGCGGAATTGTACGGCTTTGTCCTTCTGCCGTGACGCGGCCCGCCGACGGCGGACCGTACCACGGAAAAAAGGGTGGTTAAGCCGCACGGCCGATTAGTACCGGTCAGCTCAAACGGTTACCCGTCTTACACCTCCGGCCTATCAACCCGGTAGTCTTCCGGGGGCCTTCAGTCCCCTGCCGAAGCAGGGGAGGGGAGACCTTATCTTCAGGAGGGCTTGGCGCTTAGATGCTTTCAGCGCTTATCCCGTCGCGGCATAGCTACCCGGCGGTGCCCCTCGGCGGGACAGCCGGAACACCAGAGGCCGCTCATTCCCGGTCCTCTCGTACTGAGGAATGCTCCTGTCAAGTCTCCTGCGCCTGCGGAGGATAAGGACCGAACTGTCTCACGACGTTCTGAACCCAGCTCGCGTACCACTTTAATGGGCGAACAGCCCAACCCTTGGGACCGCCTTCAGCCCCAGGATGTGATGAGCCGACATCGAGGTGCCAAACCGCGCCGTCGCTGTGGACGCTTGGGCGCGATAAGCCTGTTATCCCCGGAGTACCTTTTGTCCGATGAGCAACGGCGGTTCCGCGTCCTACCGCTGGATCACTAGGTCCCGCTTTCGCGACTGCTCGACCCGTCAGTCTCGCAGTAAGGCCGGCTTATGCCCTTACACTCTTCGCACGATTGCCGACCGTGCTGAGCCGACCTTCGAACTCCTCCGTTACGTTTTAGGAGGAAACCGCCCCAGTCAAACTGACCCTCTGACACTGTTCCCGGTCCGGCTTCACGGACAGCGGGTTAGACATTCAACTGACCAAGGGTGGTATTTCACCGACGCCTCCCCCCGCCCTGGCGGGCGGGGTTCGCAGGCTCCCACCTATTCTGCACATGGACAGCCGAATGCCAGTATCAGATTACAGTAAAGGTTCACGGGGTCTTTCCGTCCTACCGCAGGTATCCGGCATTTTCACCGGAATTACAATTTCACCGGGATCCACGTCGAGACAGCGCCCGGATCGTGGCACGATTCGTGCAGGTCGGAACTTACCCGACAAGGAATTTCGCTACCTTAGGACCGTTATAGTTACGGCCGATATTCACCGGGGCTTCGCTTCGGAGCTGCCCTGTCCCGAAGGACAGGATCACCCCTCCGCTTGACCTTTCGGCATTGATCACGTGTCACACCCTATACGTCCCCTTGCGGGTTGGCAGAGTGCTGTGTTTTTGGTAAACAGTCGTCCGGGCCGTTTCTCTGCGGCCCGCCGCAGCTCAGAGCGCTGTGTCTCCTCACCGCAGCGGGCGCCCCTTCTCCCGAAGTTACGGGGCCATTTTGCCGAATTCCTTAACGTGGATTCTCCCGCGCGCCTTGGGTTGCTCACCCTGTCCACCTGTGTCGGTTTGCGGTACGGTTGCGCTGCTTTCATCGCTTAGAAGTTTTTCCCGGCAGCCTGGCTGAGACCGATCCGCCCCGCCCGTGGGCGGCGCGTCCCGTCACGCCTGAGGCATTGGCCGGCGGATTTGCCTGCCGGCCGCCCTGCACGCTTGGACTGTCGCTTCCATCCGACAGCCGGCCTGACCTGCTGCGTCACTCCTTCGCTCCGGCAGCGCAGTGCAGGAATATTAACCTGCTGCCCATCGACTACGCCTTTCGGCCTCGCCTTAGGACCGACTACCCCTGGGCGGACGAACCTTCCCCAGGAAACCTTGGACTTACGGCGGAGAGGATTCTCACCTCTCTTGAAGCTACTCATGCCTGCATTTTCACCTGTGCGCGGTCCACCGCCGCTCACGCAGCGGCTTCAGCCCGCGCACAGCGCTCTCCTACCACCTCCGTGCAACACGGAGGTCCGCGGCTTCGGTTCCGGACTTAGTCCCGATCATTTACGGCGCAGGGCCACTCGACCAGTGAGCTGTTACGCACTCTTTAAATGATGGCTGCCTCTAAGCCAACATCCTGGCTGTCTTCGCGGCCCCACATCCTTATTGCCACTCAGTCCGGCATTAGGGACCTTAGCCGGCGGTCCGGGCTGTTTCCCTCTCGACCACGGAGCTTGTCCCCCGCAGTCTGACTCCCGCGGTACAGCAGCACGGTATTCGGAGTTTGACTGCCTTTGGTGCCCCGGTAAGGGCCCGCAGGCAATCAGTGCTCTACCCCCGTGCGCCAGTGGCGCGAGGCCAGCCCTAAAGCTGTTTCGGAGAGAACCAGATATCGCCGAGTTTGATTGGCCTTTCACCCCTATCCACAGCTCATCCGAGCGTTTTGCAGCACGCATCGGTTCGGGCCTCCACTCGGTGTTACCCGAGGTTCACCCTGGCCATGGATAGATCACCCGGCTTCGGGTCTGCAGCCGCCGACTGATCGCGCTATTAGCACTCGCTTTCGCTGCGGCTCCCCCCGCACACGCGGGGTTAACCTGGCCGCCGACCGCAACTCACAGGCTCGTTATGCAAAAAGCATACGGTCATCCCGGCCCCGAAGGGCGTCGGGACTCCCGCAGTTTGCAGGCGTATGATTTCAGGCTCTGTTTCACTCCCCTCTACGGGGTTCTTTTCACCTTTCCCTCACGGTACTTGTGCACTATCGGTCACCGGCGAGTATTCAGCCTTGGAGGGCGGGCCCCCCGGATTCAGACGGCGTTCCTCGTGCGCCGTCCTACTCGGGAACACCGCGGGCCGCTTGCGGTTTTCGCCTACGGGGCTGTCACCCTCTGCGGCGCCGCTTTCCAGCGGCTTCGGCTAACCGTACACGTACCCGTCTGCGGGTCCCGCAACCACCCCCGCAGAAGCGGGGGATTTGGGCTGGTCCGCGTTCGCTCGCCACTACTTGCGGAATCTCGCGTTGATTTCTTTTCCTCCGGCTACTCAGATGTTTCAATTCGCCGGGTCTGGCCCCGTGCGCCTATGTGTTCAGCACACGGTGTCCCGCAACAGCGGGACGGGTTCCCCCATTCGGAAATCCCCGGATCAAAGCCTGCCAGGCGGCTCCCCGAGGCTTATCGCAGCCTGCCGCGTCCTTCATCGCCTGCCGGTGCCAAGGCATCCATCATACGCCCTTCACAGCTTAACCACCGCAAAACCCAACGCCTCGACAGGCCACAGGTGCTACCCGCGGCGCCTACGCTGGTTCTGCGTCTCTGTACAGTTGTCAAAGAGCCTGCGGCTTCAACGCCGCATGCGGCAGCCCGAACTGTCGCTGCGGAATGCCGAATGCTGCGTCGCCTTGCCTTACTTCTATTTCTCATCAGTGCGTCGATTGGTGGGCGCACCTGGATTTGAACCAGGGACCTCATCCTTATCAGGGATGCGCTCTCACCAGCTGAGCTATGCGCCCCACGTCGGGACTTGAGTTTGAACAGCACTCACCTCTCGCCGGCTTTTCTTCCGGCATCTCGGCGCTCTTCAACCCCCGAACAGTGCCATGGTGCGGTGCACATTTTTTTATTCCTTAGAAAGGAGGTGATCCAGCCGCTGGTTCCCCAACGGCTACCTTGTTACGACTTCATCCCGGTCGCCGGACACACCTTCGGCCCCGCTTTTACGCGGGGACTTCGGGTGCATCCGACTCCCATGATGTGACGGGCGGTGTGTACAAGGCCCGGGAACGTATTCAAGGCGGCGTGGCTGATCCGCCTTTACTACCGATTCCGGCTTCACGGAGTCGGGTTGCAGACTCCGATCCGAACTGAGACCGGCTTTCAGGATTCGCTCCGCCTCGCGGCATTGCTTCCTTCTGTACCGGCCATTGTAGCACGTGTGCAGCCCCGGGCGTAAGGGCCATACTGACTTGACGTCGTCCGCTCCTTCCTCCCGCTTAACACGGGCAGTCCCGCCAGAGTCCCCGGCATTACCCGATGGCAACTGGCGGCGCGGGTTGCGCTCGTTGCCGGACTTAACCGAACACCTCACGGCACGAGCTGACGACAGCCATGCAGCACCTGTATACCAGTCCCGCAGAACGGGAAAGCCTGCTTTCACAGGCCGGCCGGTATATGTCAAGCCCGGGTAAGGTTCTTCGCGTAGCCTCGAATTGAGCCACATGCTCCACCGGTTGTGCGGGCCCCCGTCAATTCCTTTGAGTTTTAGCCTTGCGGCCGTAGTCCCCAGGCGGTGCACTTAACGCGTTAGCTTGGACACGGAACACGAATGCCCCGCATCGAGTGCACAACGTTTACGGCGTGGACTACCAGGGTATCTAATCCTGTTCGCTACCCACGCTTTCGTCCCTCAGGGTCAGTAACAGGCCAGAGAGCTGCCTTCGCCGTCGGTGTTCTTCCCGATATCTACGCATTCCACCGCTACACCGGGAATTCCGCTCTCCTCTCCTGTACTCCAGTCCGCCAGTTTCCAGTGCACTTCCGCGGTTGAGCCGCGGGCTTTCACACCGGACTTGGCAGACCCCCTGCGGACCCTTTACGCCCAGTAATTCCGAATAACGCTCGCCACCTACGTGTTACCGCGGCTGCTGGCACGTAGTTAGCCGTGGCTTCCTCTGGAGGTACCGTCAGATTTCGTCCCTCCTGACAGAGGTTTACGACCCGAGGGCCTTCTTCCCTCACGCGGCATCGCTCGGTCAGGCTTGCGCCCATTGCCGAAGATTCTCGACTGCAGCCTCCCGTAGGAGTCTGGGCAGTGTCTCAGTCCCAGTGTGGCTGATCATCCTCTCAGACCAGCTACCCATCTTCGCCTCGGCGGGCCGTTACCCCGCCGACAAGCTAATGGGGCGCGAGCCCCTCCCCGGACGGAAAAATCCTTTGCCGCGGCGTGCATGCGCACGCCGCGGTGTATCCGGTATTAATCCCGGTTTCCCGGGGCTATCCCGGACCCGGGGGCAGGTTGCTCACGTGTTACTCACCCGTTCGCCGCTCTACTCTCCGCCCGAAGGCGGATTTCGCGCTCGACTTGCATGCCTAATCCGTGCCGCCAGCGTTCATTCTGAGCCAGGATCAAACTCTCCGCTTGGAAAGTCTGTCCCATTTACTGCCGGTGCGCTGTGCGCACCGGTGGGGTGTCTTATATGTGCGTTCATAACGCGCCGACGCAGTGTCAACAACACCGCGAACGGCTCTTATGCCCGCACCACAGCACTGTTCGGTTGTCAAAGAGCTATTTCCAATGAAATCTTATCGTAAGATAATACCCATGCCGCCTTCCAACAACCCCGAACAGGAAAGAATCAGCCTTTTTCCCCGATTTTTTTCCCGGTAGCAGACTTCGCTACGCGGCGCGATCTTGGTGGGGGCACTCACATTTTCCACACGTATGGATACGTACGAGGTGGGTTACTGTGCTATTTTAAATCTGTGTGTTACCTTACACCTCTTTGCGTCATTATCAAACCGCGCTTATGTCCACAAATTGGCAGAGCGCCCGGACGCTCAAGCCGCGGAAGACTACAAGAGACTGACATGAATGTTAACCATTTTCAAGGTAGATTCTCATGACTGAACACGGAACAACGCAACTTCTCTCCGCCACCCGGGGGCATGTGACGCCGCAAATGCGCCGTGTCGCCGAAAAAGAACAAGTTCCGATCGATCGACTTACTGCTGAGGTCGCCTCAGGCCGCGTGGTTATACCGGCAAACCCCCGACACGCCGCACTGCAGCCTCAAGGGATCGGAATGCCCCTCTCCACAAAAATCAACGCCAACATCGGCAACTCTTCAGTTTCCGGCGGTAAGGAGGAACAAATTGAGAAACTCAACGTCGCCGAGGAACACGGAGCTGACGCGGTCATGGACCTCAGTACCGGCCCCCAAGTTGCTGAAATCCGCAGCGCGATTCTCGAAAATTCGTCTTTGCCCGTAGGGACCGTACCGATCTATGAAGCCGCAGCCAGGTCAGCTGATTTCAAAGATATAAGCGGGGAACTGCTCCTGCAGGTTGTTGAAGAGCACGCTCGCCACGGCATAGATTTCATAACCCTTCATTCGGGGCTTCTGCGGGAGCATATGGAAGCCGCCCACAGACGTCTCATGGGAATTGTCAGTCGGGGAGGATCACTTCTTGCTGCCTGGATGAAAGAAAACGATAAACAAAATCCGTTGTATTCACATTTCTCCGAGATCCTTGATATCTGCCGTACTTACGACGTCACAATATCTCTCGGGGATGGACTGCGACCCGGCTGCATAGCGGATGCCTCTGACGAGGCCCAGTTTGCCGAACTGGAAGTGCTGGGATCACTAGTAGAAAAATCTCAGCAGGCCGGGGTTCAAGTCATGGTGGAAGGCCCTGGCCATATCCCGATCGACCAGATACAGGACAATATTGAGCGGGAAATGAAGTTATGCAAGCAGGCTCCCTTTTATATCCTCGGCCCGATTGTCACTGATTCCGCCCCGGGCTACGACCATCTCACCGGCGCTATCGGAGGAGCTCTGGGAGCAGCATACGGGGCAGCCATGCTCTGTTACGTCACTCCCAGAGAGCACTTAGGCCTGCCGGATGCCGAAGACGTTCGGGAAGGCGTTTCAGCTTTCAGAATCGCCGCGCACGCAGCGGACATCGCGAAGGGCCATTCCGGCGCCATAGAACGAGATCGTGCCATGGCGCAAGCACGAACGAATTTTGACTGGGAGCGTCAATTTCAGCTCGCCCTTGACCCGAAAAAGGCCCGCTCTTTTCGAAACGCTGCTTTAGCGGAACAGGAAAGTCTTCCCCCTGAACGTTCGGCAGAGCAGTCTTCGTGCGACTCCTCTCTTCAGCACATCCGTTCTCATCACCAGGACGCCCGGCAGGAATACTGCACAATGTGCGGCCCCGAGTTCTGCTCTCTGCGACAACAACGTGACTCTGATACAGAACACCCAGACCACTAAGGAAAGGAAGAACAACAGCCGGCAGCGGAATTGGCAGATGATCCTGAATTACGCAGTTAACCCTTTAGGGTAGAAAAACCAAACCGTTAACGTTTCACCCAACGAGTGAAACGATCTAATAGCGCAATAGCCTATTATACACTATGTTATAATTCCCTGGTTTTTTTCTGCTGCGCATGTCAGGATTACCCCCCCTTCATCACGATGGAGCTCATTCTTTCAATTACGAAAAATCCTCGAATCGGGCCGCAACGGGCGCGTGATCTGAAGGTTTTTCTTTTATCCGCATAGCTGTATCAACGAAACAATCACTGGATATCTCCGCCAGCGGGGGAGTAGCCAGAAGATGATCCACCCGCCATCCAAGTTTTCGATCCACGGCATTTTTCACCCGATAATCCCAGAAGGTATACACCCCGCTTTGCGGTATATGCTTACGGAATACGTCGCGTAACCCCCATTCTGTAAGTTTATGGAATTCATCGATGACACCCCGGCAGTGACAAACGTGGGGCCATACTTTCCGCGAATCATGCACATCCTCTTCGGTGGGCGCCACGTTCAGATCTCCGGTCAACAACAGTTTTGTCTCCTGGGGAGAAAACCGCCGGTCAAAAAAGTCCAACAGACGCCTGAGCCAGGAGAGTTTGAACTGGAACTCAGGAGCATCTAAGCTCTTTCCCTGTGGTACGTACGTGTTCACGATTTCATGTCCGCGGTAGGACAGATGGATCAGACGCGACCGAGTATTCTCCGGATCCTCTGGAAAACCGAAAGAGACATCATCCGGCTCATGTTTCGTGATTACAGCCACCCCGTTCCGTCCCGTTTCCTCACCCGCAAAGACGGTATGCCAACCGTCTTCTTCCAGCTCTTTTTCAGGAAAGGATGAATCGGAAACCTTTGTTTCCTGAAGCGCTACAACATCCGGGCGGTGATGCCCCAACCATTCCCTGAATATCTGCATTCGTTTACGTATCGAGTTGCAATTGAACGTGGCAATCAACATAATATCTATCTTCTTCGCCTGCATGAAGAGGTAAAATGGGTGGAGGATAAGGGCAGGAGGTGTTCCCCATCAAAAAAGAACAAAAATGGTGGAGCCTGTCGGATTCGAACCGACGACCTCCACACTGCCAGTGTGGCGCTCTGGCCAACTGAGCTAAGGCCCCACTAACTGCGTTAAGCACTAACTGCGTTAAGCACTAACTGCGTTAAGCACTAACTGCGTTAAGCAGTACCTGCGCTGCACGCTTCGCTATTGCGGCGGCGAACCACCTTCAATTCAATATTGCGTGTAATGTAACCGGCGATGGAGATTTTTCAAGCACACGCAGCTTCGCGGGGCTCCAGTGATTTGCTGTAGTAGAAGTCACGTCCCCTTCAGCCAATCTGAACATTCCAGGCGCTATCCGGACGTTGATTATACCGGGACCGATGATTCGCCGACCGACCATTTCCCCCCAATATCGTGCCTGCATTTGCCGTATATGTTGTCTTATTTTGAGATATGCCTGTACCGAACTCCGGTCTTTCTACCAGCTATAGTATGAGTCGTCTTACGGATCGCCGGCCGATTCCCAATGAAGAAGCGAATTGGTTACGCTGATTAATGTCCAATAAACTTCAGATACAGCGATTTTCGGAATTACCACCCCCTCCTGTCCGCGAGCTGAACGCCGGGGAAGGCACGAAGTATCTCACGGATGAATCACGCTACCAGGGGACTGCTACTGCGCTTGCCCTGCCCCGTTCCAGTGAACAGGTTGCTTCGGTTCTTGCCGAAAATCGCCGTACAGGCACCCCCACAACCGTGTCAGCTGCCCGGACCGGCATAACTGCGGGCGCGGTCCCGCAGGGCGGTATGGTACTGAACTTAGAGAAGATGGATTCGATAACAGGTATCGTCAAAGACAAAGACGGGGTGTTCTGCGTGCAATGCCAAGCGGGGGTGACGCTACGGGATCTGAAAAAATCTGTCCGGAGCGGCACTTTCGCAGAGGCGGCTCACTGGTCACGGGAAAGCCGGGAACACCTCGAAGAGATAAAACAGAGGCGCCTGTTCTATCCACCCGACCCCACTGAAACCACAGCCACAATCGGCGGCACCGTTGCGTGCGATGCCTCCGGCGCGCATTCTTTCGCCTATGGCGCTACGCGCCCGTACGTAGCGCGCATCCGCGTGGTATTGCCGGACGGCAATTATATCGACTTACCTCGCGGAACTTGTTTTGCGGACCGCAACGGGGTATTCAAACTGGTCGCACCCGATGGTACCGAGCAGGAGACAAAGGTTCCCCGATATAAGCAACCGCCTACAAAAAACGCAGGGGGATATTATTCCGGCCCAGGCATGGATCTGATCGATCTGTTCATCGGGTCTGAGGGCACGCTTGGCGTGATCACAGAGGTTGACCTTAGACTGACTGAAGCGCCCGAAAAATCCTGTGCCGTTGTCACATTCTGGCAAACCGAACAGCAAGCTGTAGACTTTATCGAAGCAATACGTCGAGACAGAGATCATATCGGACTCGAAGCAGCGGAATTTTTTGGGCCGAACGCCTTATCCCTCCTACGCAGACGCCGAGAGGAACTCGGAGAAACCTCCGGCGTACCCGAATCTTTACCTGATCATGCGAATGCGGCCAACTACCTCGACATCGGGACAACGAGCGCTGATGAATACGCTTCTCTTGATGCCGTTGCCGCTAAAGTTCATAACTTCAACGGGCGTGCCGAACACTGCTGGTTTGCGGGTACACGCGCAGACCGTGAACGACTCCGACTTTTCCGGCATGCTCTGCCCGAAACCGTGAATGATCGGATCGGAACAGTTCAGAAGCGTTTTCCCTCTCTAACCAAACTGGGCACAGACATGGCTGTACCTGATGAACACCTTCGCGACATTTTAAGACAATACCGCAGAGCGCTTGATTCAACCGGACTGCAATACGTGATTTTCGGCCATATCGGGGATAATCATCTTCATATTAATATCCTGCCTCAGACCCCTGAAGAGTACGAACTCGGAAAGAAAATCTACTGGGACTTTGCCCATACCGTCGTAAACATGAACGGGTCTGTGGCGGCCGAACACGGAATCGGAAAACTGAAGAAGGATTTCCTGCGCATCATGCTGGGCGATGAAGGGATCCGGGAAATCGCAGCGGTAAAACGCGTATTCGATCCGGCCATGCTTTTAGGTCGACAAACACTTGTCAGTGCGGAATAGTGTAATATGTTGACGCTTGCCCGGATGACGTAGAATGAATGCAATTATCGCATGACGGCAAAGAGAAAAAGTGATGTCTCGACGAACACGCAAAATTAGAATTGCCGTATGTATCAAACAGGTACCGGACACCTCTGAACTGCAGATTGATCCTGAGACCAATACCTTGATCCGTCAGGGCGTAGAAGCTGTCCTCAATCCCTTGGACGAGTTCGCCATCGAAGCCGGACTGCGGCTGCGCGAGGCGCTGGCGGGAGAGTTGACAGCATTCACCATGGGGCCTCAGCAGGCTTCCGAAGTATTGGAAAAAGCACTCGCCATGGGAGCCGATCACGGCATCCTGCTTTGCGACAAAGCATTTGCCGGAGCAGATACATGGGCAACTTCGTTGACACTGGCCCGTGCTCTGAAACAGAACGGCCCCTTTGACGCAATTTTCGCCGGCAAACAGGCGATCGACGGCGATACCGGCCAAGTAGGCCCCGGCATCGCCGCTCACCTGGGGATCCCTCAAGTAACCAACATAAGCGAAGTTGTTAGCGCAGATGAGGAAGGCGTCGAAGTAAAGCGGATGCTGGACACGGGAACTGCACACCTCCGAGCAGCGTTCCCTGTTGTTCTGACCGCACTCAAGGAGGCCAATGAGCCGCGGCTCCCGACGCTTGCCGGAAGGCTCCGGGCCCTGCATTCGAGCGCTCAAACCTCTTCAGCGGAGACGCTGGGGCTATCCGCAGAAGACACAGGGCTTAACGGTTCCCCCACCCGCGTTGTAAAGATTGACGTGCCCCGACCTGCCCGCAAACGTAAAACAATAGAAGGGCCGCCGGCATCTGCAGCGCGCAACTTGTTCACACACCTGCAGGAGGATGGTTGCCTATTGAAGTGATCCGGTTATTACGCGAATATTCATTACCCGCGGCAAAGCGGATTACCCCTCCTGCTCAGTATAACAGCAGCAGTTAGGTTAGCTTTCATACACAACAAGCGGAGTGACAGAGACCATGAGCAACACAGAAGAAACCAGAAAAACGGCTATGGAAACGCTGGCCCTTCATGCGGGACATCAACCCGACAATGACACACTCTCCCGCGCTGTGCCTATCTACCAGACCACCAGTTATGTGTTCCGCGACCCTGAGCATGCGGCAGACCTGTTTGCCTTGCGTGATTTCGGGAACATTTACACCCGGCTGATGAACCCCACCACCGACGCTCTTGAAAAACGTCTGGCCGCCATGCACGGCGCCACAGGCTGCGTGGCCACAGCATCCGGCATGGCCGCCATTACCTATACGATCCTCAACATCACTTCCTCCGGACAAAACATTGTGGCGGGCAGCAACTTGTACGGCGGCACCGTTACCCTTTTCACCCATACACTGCGACGCCTCGGCATTGAAGTGCGCCTAGTAGACTCCAGTGACCCTGCGAATTTCGAGAAAGAGATCGACGACAAGACACGCCTGCTCTACACTGAATCCATCGGTAACCCCAGATGCAATGTGGATGACATTGACGGAATCGCTGAAGTAGCTCACAAGTACAAACTGCCCTTTGTTCTGGATAACACCGTCTCGCCACCCCCCTTATTCAACCCCTTCGACCACGGCGCTGACATCGCTGTCTATTCTCTGACGAAACTTATCGGCGGGCACGGCACCTCCGTGGGCGGAGCTGTGGTGGAGAAAGGAGACTTCGACTGGACCGCCAAAAACAAATTCCCGGAAATCACCGAACCCGACCCTTCTTACCACGGGGTAAACTTCTGGGAAGCTTTCGGGAACCACTCGGAGGCAGTGGCGCCGGGGCTCGCATTCGTACTGAAGTTGCGCACCGGTTTACTCCGCGATATGGGCGGATGCCTTTCCCCCTTCAACGCTCAGCAGATTCTTCTGGGCGTAGAGACGCTTCCCATGCGCGCAAAACAGCATTGCGCCAATGCCCAAAAAGTCGCAGAGTTCCTGGCCCGGCATGAGTGTATCTCGTGGGTAAACTACGCCGGCCTCCCTGATCACCCCGATCACGAACGGGCATCCCGTCTTTTCCGTCACGGTCCCGGCGCCGTCTTCGGAATGGGCATAAAGGGAGGCACGGAAGCCGGCAAGAAGTTTATCCGTTCTGTTCAACTGTGTTCGCACCTGGCAAACATTCTTGACGCCAAGAGCCTGGTGATCCATCCTGCCAGTACAACTCACCAACAACTCAGTGAGGAAGAACAGAAGCAGGCCGGCGTTACACCCGACCTTATCCGCATCTCTGTCGGATTGGAAGCAGTAGAGGATATTACAGCAGACCTGGACCAAGCTTTGCGGAAAGCGTTGTCTGATGATTCAGGCTGAGGCAGCGTAAAAACGCCTGAATCGCCCCCAAAATGAAGATGCTGTCGGAGCGATCGCCCATGTTTTCACAAGCCAACGAAGAACAGGCCAAAATTATTACGGGTTGTCTGATCATATTGGCAACCGTCGCACTGGGCGCAGCATTGCTGTACACCCGCGCCGTGATGATTCCATTCGTACTTGCTGTGTTTGTCACCTACATGACCTCTCCGCTGGTGGATATCCTCCAAGTGCGGCTGAAAATGCCGCGAATCATTTCAGTAACCATTGCTTTACTCGTGATCTGCGCCGGCTTGTACGTTCTCGGCTCCTTCTTTCTTCTGTCCGGAAAAAGCATGCTCGATAATCAGGATCTTTACCAGGACCGCTTGGTGGCCATGATTGACAAGACCGCTAAATGGGCGGCAAGTTTGCAGTTCGATATAAAGCAGGAGGAAATCGCTGAACAGATTAAAGGAACTGTGCGTGAACTGCCCATCACCTCCTGGCTGAAAAGCGCCGCCAGCCAGGCGATGAACATCATCACCAAAGGCGGCCTGGTACTTGTCTTTGCTGTGTTCCTTCTGCTCGGACGCAACCCACACCGGTCCCGCACCGGTTTATACGGAGAAATCGACGAGAAAGTACGCAAATACCTCTTGACCAAAGTCGGCCTTTCTGCTGTGACAGGTATTCTGGTCGGGCTCATCCTCTATGGCATGGGCCTCGACCTCGCCCTCGTATTCGGCGTGCTTACCTTTCTGCTGAATTTTATCCCCTCACTCGGATCCATAGTGGCTACTTTCCTGCCTTTACCCATCGCATTCATCCAATACGAAAGCGTGCTGCCGGTTATACTTGTCCTCGTTCTTCCCGGGGGTGTACAGATGTTCGTGGGAAGCTTTCTGGATCCGAAGATCCTCGGCCGCAGCCTGAGTCTCCATCCTGTTGTCGTCATTCTCTCACTCGTTTTCTGGGGGCTGCTGTGGGGACCTGCCGGCATGATCCTGGCTGTCCCCATGATGGCCGTGCTACGGATTATTCTCGGACGCTTCGAAACCACGCGTCCTATCGCGGGCGTCATGATAGGCCAGCTCCCTGAACTGAAAACTGACGCCGAACGCGATACGCCTCCGGAAAGCACGACGGCAACCGAACAAGAAGATCAGCCGCAGAATGATGAAGAAGAGACTGATCAAGCTAAAGCATCAGGCTATACCTCCACCCCACGTGAACGTTAACGGCTGAGATGAAGAGACAGACACCGTTCGCAAAATGCTCTATGGCCTAATCACCCCCTTTTCGTAACTCTTCCGCAGAATACCTGCACCGTTCAGGCTAAAATCCGCAAATTTTAGGTTCACGGTTCACAGAACCACAAAGGGCACAAAGAGCACAAAGGACGGCACACACGAAGGAAGGCAAAAAGACTTTCCTTTGTCGGGTTAGACGACAAAGGAAAGGGGTTTGTCCTTGGCACCGCGATCATACACTCAAACCGAAAAAATTGCGCAAATCCCGTACAATTTCTCGTGAAAGGTCACCTTTTCTCTCATGGTCTAACCCCATGAGAGAAACGTGTCCACCCCTTCGTGCTCTTCGTGGCCTTCGTGGTTAGACAAACAACAACTCACAGCCCACAGTCACACACACAGTCACTTACACAGTCACTCACACATACACTGTACACAGCGTACCCGAACCCTCGAACTCCAAACACAAACAGGATTTCCCCCATGCAATTCATCGATCTGGAAAAGCAGTACGAACTTTACCAATCCGACATACAGCATCGCATGGATCAAGTGTTAGCGCACGGGAAATTCATCAACGGCCCTGAAATCCAGGAGCTTGAAGAGAAATTCGCCGGATACGTACACCGGCAATACGCCATCGGGTGCGCCAGCGGTACAGATGCGTTGTTCATGGCTTTGCTGGCCTTGGACATCGGCCATGGTGACGAGGTCATCACAACCCCGTTTACCTGGATCAGCAGCGCCGAAGTGATAAGCTTGGTTGGGGCTACCCCGCGCTTTGTAGATATTCAGCCTGATACGTTCAATATAGACCCCGCCCAAATAGAGCCGGCGATCAACAGCAACACAAAAGCGATTCTGCCCGTAGACCTGTTCGGGCAGATGGCCGATTATGAGCGCATCAATCAAATCGCTGAGAAGCACAATCTCGCAGTCATCGAAGACGCAGCGCAATCCTTCGGTGCGCAGCAGAACAAGCAACCCGCCCGCAGCCAGGGAGATATCGCCTGCACGAGTTTTTTCCCCGCCAAACCCTTAGGCTGCTACGGCGACGGCGGCTGTTGCTTCACTGATGACGATACACTGGCGCAACGTTTACGTGCCATTCGCAATCACGGCGGCGAACAGCGGCATCATCACACCCGCGTCGGTTTGAACGGCCGTCTGGATACGATGCAGGCCGCCATTCTGCTTGCGAAGTGGCCGTATTTTGATCAGGAGATTACAGCGGGCGCACGCATCGGCGCACGTTATAACGAACTTTTACAGGACGTGTGCACGGTGCCCTATTTGAAACCCCAGAACACCTCTGTTTTCGCACAATACACCATTCGCTGCTCTGATAGAGACGGGTTAAAAGATCATTAAAAACAGAAAGATATCCCCTCCGCCATTTATTACCCCAAATGCCTGCATGAACAGCCCGTCTTCCAGGAATACGGCTACAAATGGGGTGATTTCCCTGTCGCGGAACAAGCCAGCAGAGAAGTGCTGAGTTTACCCATGCACCCGTGGTTATCCGAGGAAGACCAGGACCGGGTCGTGGAGGAAGCGAAGGCATATCTGTGAGCAGTCAGTTGTGAACTGTGAGCAGTAAGATGTGAGCTGAGACTCTGAACCCAGCACCGGTCTGAGCAAAAAATGAGGAACCATGAGCGAGCCACCAATTTCATTAATAACGGGAAATAAGTAGTGACTGGAATATATCCCGTTATATTTCTTCAGGAGAGAAGTTTTGTGCAACAACACATGTGATAGTTGACTTCGGTCATTACTTGGAGGGATACAAGATGCGCACAAAAGAACTGTTGGACGAAGCTACCAAGCTTAAACCCCAGGAGCGATTTGCTTTGGTAGAGAGTTTGATAAAGAGCTTAGACGAACCGGACACTAACCTCGATGAAATCTGGGCTGATGAAGCGGAGAAAAGACTCAACGCCTATAGAGACGGAAGGCTGGACAGTATTTCAATGGAAGAAATATTCAAGGCAGAATAATGCGTGTAATATTTACTACGATTGCAAGGCAGGAGCTGGAAGACGCTGTTCGTTATTATGAGCTTGAATATTCAGGTTTGGGCAAGAGGTTTAAAGAAGAAGTAAGAAAAGCCGCTTTACGAATTGCTGAATACCCTCACGCTTGGTCGATAGAGCGCGACGATGTAAGGAAATGCCTCCTACATAAATTTCCGTACAAACTGCTTTATGCTGTTGAAAAGGATTATATCGTCGTTATCGCGGTAGCTCATCAACACCGTAGGCCGGATTACTGGATAGATAGAAACGACGTTTTGTAGGAACGGTGCTCCAGTCATGAAAGGATACTCGACCATGTAATGCTCCCGCAGTGAAGTTTATCCCGATTCTGCCTTAAAAGGGAGATATCGGCGCAAAGCCGCGAAGAATGTTAATAAAGAGTATAAGGAACCGCTAATCGGGCGAATGCGTGTGCTGTGTGGGTGTGGGTGTAAGTGTATGTGAATTTCCTTCGGCAACAGCGGTACGCAGAATCCTCTGTGCCTTTCTCCGTGGCTCCGTGCGAGGATGGATATCCATATTTGATATATATGATGGAGCCACAGAGACACGGAGAGTGTGGGGGAGAAGATCAAACGAACCACAAAGGGCACAAAGAGCACAAAGGACGGCACACACGAAGGAAGGCAAAAAGACTTTCCT